>CAZPWB010000044.1:0-967 GCA_964590425.1 uncultured Lishizhenia sp.
CGGATCTCCCTTTTTTTATGCACTCATCTAAAGAAAAAAGGATTGAAATAAAAGTTAATGCCTTTTAAAAAGAGCAAATAATACCGGTTCTTCTTTAATGAATTGATTTTTTTTAAAACTGATAACAATAGGAAATCCGGGTCAAAGGTTGTGTTCCGTTTGCTCTGATTCTAAAACCAGCTTGCCATTCATTAGTTTTTGATGACTTTCGCGTAGATGCCTAAGCTCGGTTCTGTGAGAAAATAGACTCCATTTTGAAATTGATTTAGTTCGATTCTAACATTATCGGAATCGAAAGGTACCCTATGAACAATTTTCCCAGATAGATCTAAGATAATAATCTCGCCGATACCTTTTATTCCTGAAACAAGGATTACATCTTGTGTTGGGTTAGGTACAATACTTATTTTGGAATTCATCATTTCTTTTGAATTTGCTGTGCAGGTCCCGAACATATTGTTGTCCATCCAAGTGGCTCTTGAAAGCACCCAATTTTTAAGATACCCTAATTCTTGTTGGTAGGTTTGTCCAATGTACGGATTGGGCCAAACATAAGTGCCTAAAATAGGCCATTGTTGAAAGTGTCTTTCTGCTGGAAGCGTTAATTGTAAACCGACTGAATCAATATAGGTACTAAGCGCATTGTTACTCAATATTGTAGACCTTAATTCGGTCCACCGACATTGGACTTCATTGGCAAACAACGGGTCATCAAGCATGCGGTTCCACCAGAAGGGGTTTTGCCAGTTGCCACCGCAAATGCTATTGAAATTGATTTCCCAACCGGTTGTTAGATTCCCCTCGCAATAATATGCGTTTCCCCAAGCTATATTGTAGTCCCAAAAAGGACCCGCAATTAATTTGCCACCTTGGCTACCATGTTGCTTATGTAAAAAGGTAGAAATGCGGTAGCCATCTACATTTTTAGAAAGCTCGGTAACTAAAAAATAGTCAATAAATGAACCCA
>CAZPWB010000044.1:977-17546 GCA_964590425.1 uncultured Lishizhenia sp.
TATAGCCAACAATAGGGTGGGTAAAAGCAGTGCTTTTGAGGGCTTGCTCCCAATCAGTAATATAGTCTTGGATATACGCTTTTTGAAGCGGATGTATGGTGTCATACTCGGGGTCGTGTAATTGAAAACTAATGGTTCCATTTCCAGGTACTTGCGCGCCATACGGCGAATTCCAGGCAATCTGGCTGCCTCCGGTAGTTTTATCCACTTTTACAATATACCCGCCCGTAATGAGGCTACTTAAAGTATCTGCGTAGTCAAGGTCAGGAATATTGACTCTTCCTGAGCTTGTTTTAATCCGCTCCATGAACACATAAACGCCCAAATAATTCCCATTGAGAATCACCTCGCAAAATTGTGTTCGCGGTGCCCAACGGCCTAGCTCATTTCCTATTTTATAAGTCAGTACATTTCGCATTAAAGACTTATCTGTATAGGGGGCATGTAAGATCCAGTCATTGTCTGATGGCCAACCAAAAAGAGAAACATTCTGATTACTTGAGTCGGGCCATCTGGTTTCTAGGCTATAAGATTTCTGAGGAAAAATAGCCGATGATGAACCTCGTTGTTCAATGCCAATAGGGCCAAAATATTCATTAAAGGGGTCAGTAAGCTGATTAATCAAGCCAGGGCCATTATTGATGATACCCATTGTCCCCATGATTTTTGGTTCATCAGGTATTTCTATGCCACTCGTATTGATAATAATGATGGGTAATGTGGAACTTGTTAAACTATTTTGAGCAAAGAAATCAAACCCAAGCAGGGCGGTAACTAGCAACAGATAATACTTCATTACGCCTGTGATTTACGTGAATTCTTGGCATAGTTCATCAGAAAAGTACTGAAGCTAAGCAAGATCCATGAGACAGAAATGCCCGCCAACCAGTCTCCATATTTGGTATAAAAGGTTTGGTCAGAGCGCAATTGTACTTGTTGAGTAAAAGCGCTTTTTACCCAGTAGGCTGTTTTTTTGATGACTTTTCCACTCGGGTCAATACTACCGCTTGTACCTGTGTTGGCACTGCGCAAGACCCAGCGTCTGGTTTCAATGGCGCGCAAGCGCGCAAAGGAAAAATGTTGTTTGTAGCCAGGGGTATCGCCCCACCAACCGTCATTGGTCAGGATACACAATACTTGCGCGCCTTGTTGAACCTGTCTTCTGACAAAATCACCATAAATAGATTCATAACAGATAATGGGTGCAATTGAAATATTTTGTTGTTTTGGAGAATGGGTAGAACCAGATGCTACTTTAAGCGTTCGTTTAAGATTCATAATCTTTGGCCCCGTTTCTGTTCCTAAAGTCCCAGAAGAGCCTCCATTTTCAATGGCAATGGCAGAAAGAAATGGAAAATAGGCTGAGAATGGAATGAGCTCAACCCCGGGTACCAATTTCGACTTATGTACATAAGTAACAGCTGGTGCTTTGTTATCAGAGTTCGGACTCATGTTCTGCGACTCCTTTGCTATCAGTAAAGAAGAGTTGTAATTTTCAAACCAACGGCCACTATTGGGTATTTCCTGGCTCGCAACCGAGTTTTTGTTGTCAAATAAACGAGCGGTTGAGGCGCCCACTAATAGATTGGCATTTGGCCATTTTTGAACCTGCTGAATCAAGGTTTGTCCAAATTGAAAACGATCTAGATCCTCTTCAAGAAAAGACAAAGGCAGCGCTGTTTCCGGCGCAAGCACTAGGTCTGTTTGTGAGGTTACATGACGATTTGCCAGCGTGAGTATGGAATCAGTGAATTTTTCATTGGAGGCTTCAGCTGTAAATTTCTCATTGTAAGGGTCCACATTGGGCTGAACCACTACCGCATTGAGATAGGAAGGAAATTTTTCAATGGCACGCAACCGCGAAAAAGACAATAGCAATTGACTCACTACAATAGGTAACAGCAGCGCTCCAAGAATTGAAAAAATAAATCGGTTTCTTTTAGCAACAGTGCTATAATGGGTCATTAATTGAAAGAAAAGCAAGTTGATGAGTAATACCCATGCACTGCCACCAAGTGTTCCGGTCCATTCATACCATTGAATCCAACCTGTATGCACTGAAAAATAATTTCCAAGTGTAAGCCAAGGCCAAGAAAGATCCCAGCGGTGGTGTCCAAATTCAAAGAGCAACCAAATCGGGATGAGCAACCAATAAGATATTTTTGAAGCCACTTTTCTATGGATGAAACTCCAGGCGCCAAAAACCAAACTCATGAGCAAAGCGTTGACCGTAAAAGCCAAGACTGCACCGCTAAAAGACGCATTGGCTACCCACCAAGTACTGCCAATATTCCAAAGTAAAAAACTAAGGTAGGTCCAGAGAAATAAAATGATTGGTTTCTTTCCGCTTTCGATGAGAATTTTTCTGAGTTGCAATAGCGGTAAAAAGCCCAAGAAAACAAATGGCGTAAAACTGCCAGTATTCGGAAAGCCAACAATAAGTAGAGCGCTTGTTAGCAAGCTGAGTAATGCCGATTTTGATAACAAATTCATTGCTTCAAAAATAAGGATTATAGTTTGAAAAATTTGGGCAAAAAAAAAAGCTCCACATGTGGAGCTTTTTAAATTTGATAAGTTGTCTTATGCTTTGTTTTCCTCGAAAGGAACAACAGAAACAAAAGAACGGTTGTCTTTTTTCTTGCGGAATTCAACAAGACCGTCAGTTAAAGCAAATAAGGTGTGATCTTTACCGATACCAACGTTGTTGCCTGGGTGGTGTTGTGTACCACGTTGACGAACGATGATGTTACCAGAAATAGCAGCTTGACCACCAAAGATTTTTACACCTAGACGTTTGCTATGTGATTCACGACCGTTTTTCGAACTACCGACTCCTTTTTTGTGTGCCATGGTTTCTAATATTTAGTTCCCGAAGGAAATTATGCTTTAATACTTTTGATTGTGATCGCAGTGAATTGTTGACGGTGACCATTTTTAACACGGTAACCTTTGCGACGTTTTTTCTTGAAAACGATGACTTTGTCACCCTTAACATGTTCTAAAACTTCTGCGGTGACTTTAGCACCTTCTATAGCTGGGGCGCCAAGGGTTACTTTGCCAGCATCTTCGATTAATAAAACACGTTCGAAATCAAGTTTCTGACCTGCTTCGGCATCTAGACGATGTACAAAAACCTTTTGGTCTTTTTGCACTTTAAATTGCTGCCCTGCTATCTCTACAATTGCGTACATATAGCTTAAATTATTGTTTAATATTCCAAAATTGGTCTGCAAAGATAGTGATTTCAGTGCGACCGCCAAAAAAATAACAAACTTTCTTACGGTCGTTTTATCAATTTGTTGCCTTGGTTTTGGCAAAATTGATGAGTAACACGGCAAAGATGATCACAAACATGGCCACAAACTGCTGCCAAACAAGGCTTTCTCCGGTGGAAAGACCGATCAGGACCGCTACAATCGGTATAAAATAAGTGACGGCACTTGCTGCAAGCGCACTGGTTTGCGCGATGATTTTATTAAACAATACGACTGCAAAAGCAGTTCCGATTAAGCCGAGCGTACTCACCGCTAAAAGGCCTTGCATTGCTTTAGGGTGGTTAGTGATTACAACTGGAGTTTCGAAAAATAGAAAACAGATGAACGCGGGTAAAAATGCCATTGTAAAACCTCCGGTGGCTACTTCAAGGGGTTTATAATGCTGAAGCTTGTGTTTAATAGTATTGAGGCTAAGGCCATAAAGAACTGTTGCAAATACAATCGCGAGCGCCGGCCAAAGTTGCGCGTCACCAGTTGTTTTCTGACCCGCGAGTAAGAGCCAGCTGATGCCGCAAAAGCCAATAATGGTTCCTATGAGTTGCTGAAAAACTATTTGTGTTCGAAACAGCAGAAAGCCGATAATTAAAGTAAAGACCGGCGTGAAGCTATTCATGATGCCTGCAATGCCAGAATCGAGACTTTGTTCAGCATAAGTAAATAGGAATGCAGGGATGAGGTTTCCACCAAGCCCCACGATGCAAAAGAAAAGAAGATCGCGTTTTTGATGTAGCTTTTTAAATATGGCAGGGAACATCGGGAGAAAAACCAAACCGGCCAATACAATCCGGAGACTTGCTACTTGTGCCGCACTAAATATGGCTTTCCCACCGGTGTCAAACATCCCGAGTTTCATAAGGATAAAAGAGCTGCCCCAAATGAGTGCAAGTAGGGGAATAAAAAGATAGCTCAAGCGGCTTTTTGACATCTGACAAAGGTAGTAAAATCAATGGGTTGACATGGTTTATTTCGCTTTTTCTGAAGGTGGTAAAAATCGGAAATTAACAAAATGTTGAAAAAACTCCCACAAACTCCCACTTATAGTGTCTAAACCCTTGTAAAATAAGGGATATGAGTTGTTAATAATTGTTAATATGTAACCTTTAATCGTTCTATACGTTAGAAGTTATCAACAAATGAAATTGTCTGTGGTAAAAAGTGGTAGGAATCCACTAATTTTACCCATTATAACGCTATGGCAGGACTAGTAGGTGAATTTGAGGTTAAATTGGACGAGAAGGGGCGCTTCCTTTTCCCGTCTGGCTTGCGCAAACAATTGCCTGCGGTATCCCAGCGAGATTTCATGTTGAATAAAGGATTCGAAGATTGTCTTACGCTTTTTCCGCTACCAGATTGGGAGCGCATTAGCGAGAAACTCTCCAAGATGAATTTATTCAAGCCAAAAAATCGAATGTTTTATAGGTTGTTTCACCAGGGCGCAAAGCAGGTCTCTTTAGACAATGCAGGTCGTATTTTGGTGCCTACAGCTTTAATGGAGCGCGTTGGCTTGGTTGCTGAAGTAATGTTAATTGCTTACAACGACCGCATTGAAATTTGGGATAAGTCTAGATACTTCGAAATGATCGAAGGAAACATGGCAGATTTCGCTGACTTAGCGGATGAAGTAATGGGTGACTTAGACAATGACAATTAACGAATCGTATCACGTACCAGTATTATTAAATGCTTGTTTGGAGGGTCTGCAAATCCAACCAAATGGTATTTATGTCGATGTTACTTTTGGTGGCGGCGGTCATTCGCGCGCTATATTTAAACAACTCGATACTTCAGGCCGTCTCATTGCCTTTGATCAAGACCCCGATGCGCTCGCCAATTTGTGGGACGCCAGCAATTTTAATTTTGTCGCAGCCAACTTTGCTTTTCTTCAAAACCATTTGCGTTTACTTGGTATCAAGCAAGTGGATGGCATCTTAGCCGATTTAGGCGTTTCTTCCCATCAATTTGATACCGCTCAACGCGGCTTTAGTATCAGAGAGGATGCGCCGCTCGACATGCGGATGAATCGCAATGGTGGGCAGTCTGCTGCTGAGCTCATTGCTACTGCCGATGAAGCTAAATTGGCAAGCATACTTTATGAATACGGCGAGTTGCGCAATTCAAGAGCACTGGCGGCACAGTTGGTTCGTCAGCGCGAAAATGCACCGATACTCACTACGTTCGGTCTTATGAAAGCGCTGGAGCGTTTCGCGCCTAAATTCAAGGATCACAAGTTTTATGCTCAAGTTTTTCAAGCGTTCCGCATTGAAGTCAATCAAGAGTTGCAGGTGCTTAAAGATTTCCTAGAGCAAGCTACGCAAGTTTTAAAGCCGGGTGGACATTTAGTAGTGATGTCTTATCATTCTTTAGAAGACCGCTTGGTCAAAAATTTCATGAAACGCGGCAGTTTTTCTGGTGAACTCGATAAAGATTTCTTCGGCAATGTTAATAAACCTTTTTCAGAAGTGAATCGCCACCCAATTGTGGCTGATGAGCAAGAGTGTGCGCTTAATTCCAGAGCGCGTAGTGCAAAATTAAGAATCGCAAAACGCAATGGCTAAGCAAGAAACATCCCAACAAAAGTCGACCAAGACAAATAAATCGAGTGCTTTTGCGCAGATTTTGAACGGCGATTTCTTGACCAGAGAGTTCGTGCTCAACAACCTCAATTATATCTTTTTTATCATGTTGCTTTTGTTGGTCCTGATCTCTAAAGGTTATTATGGAAAGCAAATCAATAAAGACATCGACAACGCCCAACGCAATTTAGATCAGCACGCTGCTGAGTATATAGAAGCAAAGGCGCGCCTAGAATTGGTTACCCGACGCTATCGCATGGCAAAAAGACTCGAATCTAGAGAACTCAAGGAAACCAAAAATGCAACCAAAGTAATCCGCATCAAACAGGTCAAACATGAGCAAGAATAAAAGCCATCTTTATCGCCGTGCCTACCTGATTTATTTTGGGTTTGTTTTCATCATGGGAATGGTACTTTACTCTACTCTAGATCTTCAGATCAATGGCCCAGGTGTTGCTTTTGAAACCAAAGAAGGTCAACTGCCAACTCGCGTTGTAAATAGAGTGCCAAGAATGGGCCAAATTCTTGACAGAAATGAGGTGCCATTAATTACGAGCGTTACTTTTTACGACATCTACATGGACCCAACGGTTGTCGAGGAAAAATTGTTTGATGCAAAGGTCAGTGAGTTAGCGCAAGGTTTACATGGCTTATATCCAGAAAACTCATCGAGGTCTTACGAAGAAAAAATCAGAAAAGCCCGTGCCAATGGCGTTCGTTATTTACTGATCCGCAGAAAAGTGACCAACTACGAGCGTAAACGCCTGCGCAAGCTCCCCATTTTTGAGCTTGGCCAAATGAAGGGCGGAATCATTGATAACGTAGAAACTATTCTGCGCAAAAAACCGAATGGCAACTTGCTTAATAGAACTTTAGGTTATTACAAAGATCTTGATGGAAAGCCATTCCGTGTAGGTATTGAAGGTGCTTATTATGAGTATTTAAAAGGAGAGGACGGTAAAGAAGTAGAACAGCGCATTTCTTCAGGTTGGAAAAAAACAGGCAAGGTGCTCAAAGAAGCTATTGAAGGAGCTGATGTGATTTCCACAATTGATAAAGAAATTCAAGAGGTTGCTCATTCAGAACTTGAAAAACAAATGATTTTCATGAATGCTGAGCATGGCTGTGTCATCTTGATGGATGTCAAAACAGGTTATGTCCGAGCAATTGCCAACCTCACCAAAGTTGAAGAAGGTAAGTACACTGAAAGTTACAATTACGCCATTGGCTACCTCGAAGTACCAGGCTCAACTTTTAAGTTAGCTTCATTAATGGCTGGCCTCGAAGATGGTAAATTTAAAATTACAGACAAAGTCAATGCTGGTGGGCGTTATTCGGTTGGTGGTTCGAGTATGTCTGACTCCAACCACGGGATGGGTTACGGCACCATCACTATCCAGCAGGCTTTTGAAAAATCTTCCAATGTTATCTTGCAATTGATGCACCGTGTGTATCGCAATCAGCCTGAGCAATTTATTGCACAACTCAAGCGCTTTGGCCTCACAGAAAAACTCGGCATCGCCCTTGAAGGAGAGCCGCGTCCGGATGTAGCAACCCCGGGTTCTAAAACTTGGTCAGTGTTGTCTTTACCTTGGACTTCAGTGGGTTATGAAGTACGACAAACGCCTTTGCAAACGCTTGCTTTTTACAACGCCGTTGCCAACAATGGCAAGTTGGTCAGACCACTTTTCGTCGAGAAAATCAAGCGCAATGGCCAGGTCATCAAAACATTTAAGCCAGTTGTACTCAATCCACAAATTTGTTCAACACATACACTCAAGATATTGCAGCGTTGTTTGGAAGGAGTAATGCTTCGCGGTACAGGTCGTTCGTTAAAAAGTTCTTTGTTCACGATCGCAGGTAAAACCGGAACAGCTGTACTTACTGCTGCGGGTGGTGGTTATGGAACCGCAAACGGAAAATCGTATCAAGCATCATTTGTGGGCTATTTCCCAGCAAAAAAACCCATCTACTCTTGTATTGTCGTGATTTCAAAACCACAAAAGGCATATTACGGTGCGGCTGTGTCAGGAACTGTATTTGCAGAAATTGCCAATAAGGTGTATGCGTCGGCCTTGCAATATCATAGAGCGGTCAATGACCCAAGAGCCAAATTATCCAATGAAATACCGATGGTGAAAAGCGGTGCTGCCAATGACTTAAAATATGTCATGAAAGAGCTCAATGTGCGCTATCAGCAAAACAACGAAGCTGAATGGCTCAAAGGGGACACCACAGATCAGCGCCTAGAAGTTTCTCGAAAAGTGATTACCCAGAAAAAGGTTCCTAATGTATTGGGAATGACGGCAAAAGATGCCGTGTATATCCTTGAAAGCAAAGGCTTGGTGGTCACTTTGAAGGGTCTAGGCCGTGTCGTGAGTCAGTCTATAGCACCCGGAAATCAAATCGTGAAAGGACAAGTCGTACAACTCAAATTAAATTAGCATGCAACCCTTGAATCATTTGTTAGTAGCAATAGTCGGTCAGCACATCCAAGGTGAGCTTACTCAGACCATCGCTTCCATTGAATTTGATTCAAGAAAGGCCGCCGCAAATACCATTTTTGTCTGTATCGTAGGTTCACAAGCCAACGGACACAAATATGTACAGCAAGCTTATGCACAAGGATGTCGGGTTTTCATTACCCAAGAAGCGGTAGACTTAGCACCAGATGCTTGTGTTTACCAAGTTCAAAACACCAGTGCTGCGTTGGCGCAATTGGCTTGTGCATTTTATGGTCACCCTTCAAAAGAGCTGAAACTTGTAGGTGTAACGGGCACCAATGGCAAAACGACTACCGCAACTTTACTCCACGACCTATTCACCACATTGGGTTATAAAGCAGGCTTGTTGTCAACGGTGGTCAATAAGATTGAACAAGAAGCCATCGTGTCTACACATACTACCCCAGATCCAGTGAGTCTCAATGCTTTGCTCAGACAAATGGTGACGGCAGGTTGTACACACTGTTTCATGGAAGTGAGTTCGCATGCCATTGATCAACATCGCATTGGCGGGCTTCATTTTGAAGCAGCTGGTTTTACCAATATTACGCATGACCACCTCGATTATCACCACACTTTTGCTGAATATCTAAAGGTTAAAAAAGCATTTTTTGATGGCCTAGACGCTTCGGCTTTTGCACTCGTGAACGCCGATGATAAAAATGGTTCGGTCATGTTGCAAAATACCAAGGCCAAGAAACTTACCTATGCACTCAGAACTCCTGCTGATGTAAAAGGAAAAATCATAGAAAACAGTTTGGGGGGTTTGGTTTTGCAAATCAATGGCCAAGAAGTGCATACGCGTCTAGTTGGCGCCTTCAATGCCTCTAATTTATTGCTAGTCTATGGTTTGGCAGTTGGTTTGGGCGAAGCACCGATGGAAGTTTTGCGTGTAATTAGTCAATTGAGCCATGTTGCGGGTCGTTTTGAATATGTCAAGAGCCCAAAAGGAATCACGGCTATTATCGATTACGCGCATACACCAGACGCACTAGAAAATGTACTTGCTACCATTGCTGCTTTCAGAAAAGGAAGCACCAAAGTGTTTACTGTAGTGGGTTGCGGTGGTGACCGCGATAAAGAAAAGCGTCCAAAAATGGCTGCTATTGCTGCCGCTAAAAGCAATCAAGTCATTCTTACCTCTGATAATCCGCGCTCCGAAGATCCAAATCAAATTTTAATAGACATGGAAGCGGGTCTAGGGACTGAGGAAGCGCTCAATACACTTTCCATTGTTGATCGTCAGCAGGCAATTAAAATGGCGATCATGCTGGCACAGCCTGGCGATATCATATTGGTGGCTGGTAAAGGCCACGAAACCTACCAAGAAATCAATGGTGTGAAAACCGATTTCGACGACGTAGCAATTACACAAACCTTGTTTAACCAACTCGATAAATAACATGCTTTATTACCTATTTTCTTGGCTCGATCAACTCAATGTACCTGGTGCTGGTTTGTTTCATTACATTTCCTTTCGCGCGGCATTGGCACTCATTTTTTCCTTGATTGTTTCGGTCATTATCGGTAAAAGAATCATCAACAAGTTGCGCAAGCAGCAAATCGGTGAAACGGTCCGCGACCTCGGTTTGGCGGGTCAAATTGAAAAATCTGGAACACCAACAATGGGTGGCTTGATCATATTAGCCGCTATTTTGGTACCGACACTTTTGTTTGCCAAGCTGCATAACATTTATGTCATCACCATGTTGGTGGCTACCATCTGGTTAGGTGCTATTGGCTTCATTGATGACTACATCAAAGTATTTAAGAAAAACAAAGAAGGATTAAAAGGAACCTTTAAAGTCATTGGTCAAATTGGTGTTGGACTTATCGTGGGGTCTATTCTTTATTTTTCAGACGACGTAGTGGTTCATAAGCGCGTCGATGCCGACTACAAATTACAAGCCGATGAAACTTATGTTACGCATGAGCACGTGCAGTCTGAAGGCGAGACCTACAAATGGATCAAAACCGACGACATGACCACCACGATTCCTTTTTTCAAAGGAAATGAGTTCAATTACAATTGGTTGATTGGTGATGTCAATAAATCTTACGGTTGGTTGCTCTTTATCCCAATTGTGATCTTTATCGTGATTGCGGTTTCTAATGGCGCCAACATGACAGATGGTCTTGATGGTCTGGCAACAGGAACCTCTGCAATTGTGGGTATTGCACTTGCGGTTTTAGCCTATGTAAGTTCACATGCCAAATTCGCCGATTACCTGAATGTCATGTACATTCCAGAAGCTGAAGAGTTGGTGATTTTTATTGCCGCATTTGTTGGGGCTTGTATTGGTTTCTTGTGGTACAACGCATTTCCAGCTCAAGTATTCATGGGCGATACCGGAAGCTTGGCTTTGGGTGGCATCATTGCCGTTTTCGCCATCGCCATCCGCAAAGAATTACTCATTCCAGTGCTTTGTGGTATTTTCTTAATTGAAAATGTATCGGTCATGCTGCAAGTAGGCTATTTCAAATATAGCAAGCGGCGCTTTGGGGAAGGAAGGCGAATTTTCCTAATGGCGCCATTGCATCACCATTATCAGAAAAAAGGGATTCACGAAGCCAAAATTGTTGCGCGCTTCTGGATTGTAGCGGTTTTACTAGCGGTTGTAACAATTGTTACCCTCAAACTGAGATAACATGACTCAAAAAATGCAAAAATTAATCATACTTGGCGCCGGTGAATCTGGCGTGGGCGCAGCCATTCTCGGCAAAGCGAAGGGGTATGATGTTTTTGTATCTGATGCTTCGGCAATCAAAGCATCTTTCCAAAAAGAATTGCAAGCAGCAACAATTGAATTTGAATCAGAGCAGCATACCATGTCGCTTATTTTAGCTGCAGACCTCATTATAAAATCTCCAGGAATTCCCGAAAAAACTGCGCTCATGAAAGCCATTCGTGAGGCAGGGATTAAAGTCATTTCTGAAATTGAATTTGCGGGTTATTATTCAAAGGCCAAGCACATTTGCATTACAGGAAGCAATGGCAAAACGACGACTACGATGCTTTGCTATCACATTTTGAAAAAAGCGGGCCTCAATGTCGGTTTGGCAGGAAATGTTGGGCAAAGTTTTGCCAAGCAGGTAGCACAAGAAAACTTTGATTATTATGTGTTGGAATTGAGTTCTTTTCAGCTCGACGACATGTTTGATTTCAAAGCAGACATCGCCATCCTGACCAACATAACACCTGATCACCTCGATCGCTACCATTACGAATTGCAGAACTACGTAAACGCCAAGTTTCGCATTTTACAAAATCAAAGCGCCTCAGATTTTTTCATATACAATGCCGATGATCCAATCATTGCTGCACAAATGAAAACAACTAAAACGGCCGCCCAACTTCGTCCTTTTTCTATGAAGCAAACCATAGCCGAAGGCGGATACGCAACAACAGAACAACTCAACATCAACATAAACAAACAACAACTTACCATGTCTATTCACGAATTAGCTTTAAAGGGTAAACACAATACCCAAAATGCTTTGGCCGCAGGAATTGCTGCCAGGCTAGTAGAAATCCGCACAGAATTAGTGCGCGAAAGCCTCGAAGATTTTGTCAATGTCGAACACCGCATGGAGTTCGTGGCTAAAGTCAATGGCATTGAGTTTATCAATGATTCCAAGGCAACAAATATCAACGCGGCTTGGTTTGCCCTAGAATCTATGGAGAAACCAACTGTATGGATTGTTGGAGGTGTCGATAAAGGCAATGACTATTCTGAACTATTCGATCTTGTTGCTCAAAAAGTAAAAGCAATTATTTGTTTAGGCGTGGATAATCAAAAAATCATCGAAGCCTTCCAAGATAAAGTTGCCGAAATCGTAGAAGCGAAATCTGCCACTGAAGCAGTTGCCTATGGATACCGTTTGGCTGAAAAGGATGAAACAGTTTTACTTTCTCCTGCTTGTGCCAGTTTTGACCTATTTGAAAGCTACGAAGACCGCGGTCAGCAGTTCAAACAAGCGGTGCGCATGCTCTAATAAAGTTCCATGAGATCCTATCTGAAATACCTCAAAGGCGATCCAGTTATTTGGATCATTACCTTACTAATGATGGCTTTTTCATTGGTAACGGTATATAGTTTTGTGCCGATTTTGATCAAAATTGAGGGTGGGTCTCCGTTTCTTTATCTGTTCAAGCATTTGGTGTATGTCATACTCGGCTTTGGAGCCATGTTTGTCATCCATCGGGTTCCGGCTAAATACATTAGTCAGCTCGCCAAATTTGCTTATTACCTCGGTTTAGCTTTGCTTTTATTTACTTGGTTTTTTGGAGCTGAGGTAAATGGGGCGGGGCGTTGGATCCGCATTCCTTTCGTAAATCTCACTTTTCAATCCTCAGATTTTGCCAAGCTGGCTTTGATCATCTATTTGAGTAAGTTGTTGGTGCGCAAGCAGCAAAAATTTGACAATTGGAAAGAAGGAATCTTCCCGCTTTTAATTCCGATAGGACTCACCTGTTTTCTGATCTTGAAAGATAACTTCTCAACTGCAGCCATGCTGTTTTTGTTGAGTATGATCATGCTTTTCATTGGTCGCGTACCGATTTTTAAGCTTCTGACACTTGCAGGCATTGGTGTTGGAATTGTTGTTTTGGTGATTGGCGTTCACTTGACTTTCCCTGACGCAAATATTCTACCGCGTTATGACACCTGGATGAACCGCATTAATAACAGAGTCGATGCCACCAATCAGAGCATTGAAAGTTTGCAAGCTAATCAACAAGCCAACAATGCAAAACTGGCTATATCTGTAGGTTCTGTATTTGGTCAGGGTGTAGGAGATGGCAAGCTCAAAGAGTTTTTACCAGAGGCTTATGCTGATTTTTACTACGCCACTTTTGTTGAGGAATTTGGTTCGGGAGCAGCTTTGGTCTTAGTCTTTCTCTATCTCATCTTACTATATCGAATGATCCGCATCTCACTGAAAACCACTGACCTTTTTCAAAGTTATGTCTGCATGGGAATCGGTATTCATTTACTTACGCAAGCGAGTGTCAATATGTTGGTTTGCACAGGCGTATTTCCAGTAACAGGTCAAAACATGCCTTTTTTGGCGATGGGAGGTTCGGCGCTTGTGATGGCTTGTATTTCAATAGGTGTAGTGCAGTCCTTTGCCAAGGAATTAAAGCCCGCAAACAAAGAAGAAAATTTCGAAGAATTAGCATAGATGATCAATAGAGTAATCATTTCAGGAGGAGGAACAGGCGGGCATATTTTCCCGGCTTTGGCTATTGCCGATGAAATCAAGAAGCGCAATCCAAAAGCTGAAATTTTGTTTATTGGGGCCCGTGGCCGCATGGAGATGGAAAAAATTCCACAGGCAGGTTATGAAATAATCGGCTTACCTATCGCAGGATTACAAAGAAAACTTACTTGGAAAAATCTTTTGTTGCCCTTCAAGTTAATCAGAAGTTTTTATTTGGTTTATAGTGTCATTAAGAAATTCAAACCAGAACTAGTGATTGGCGTAGGGGGTTATGCCAGTGGGCCAACTTTGCAAATGGCGCAGTTGCTTCAGATTCCTACGTTACTTCAAGAGCAGAATTCTTACCCGGGTAAAACCAATAAAATATTAGCCAAAAAAGCAAAGGCCATTTGCGTGGCTTATCCTGGGATGGAACGCTTCTTTCCTAAGGAAAAAATTTCATTTACTGGAAATCCAGTTCGGGCAAATCTAGCTATTGACCTTCATCCACTTCGGGCAGAAGCTGCTGGTTTTTTTGGTTTGGAACAAGATAAGCCCACCCTATTGATTATTGGTGGCAGTCTAGGAGCGCTCACGTTAAATGAGAGTATGCACGCTGCGCTTGCGGCTACTCAAGAAAAAAACTTACAAGTACTTTGGCAATGCGGGAAATCCTATGACGCCAAATTACAGCAAAACTCAAGTGCAATGCCTGCTAATGTAAAGGTCTTGCCTTTTATACAACGCATGGACCTCGCTTATGCTTTGGCTGATGTGATCATTTCAAGAGCAGGCGCATTATCGGTGAGCGAACTGGCCTTAGTTGGCAAGCCTAGTATTTTGGTTCCTTCTCCAAATGTGGCCGAAGACCATCAAACTAAAAACGCGCTTTCTTTGGTTGATCAGCAAGCGGCTCTCCTTATTAAGGATACTGACGCCCGAGCTCAACTCATGCAAACTTGTTTTGACTTGTTGGCTGCAGCTGATCAAAAGCAAGTGCTTTCTGACAATTTAAAAGCGCTTGGTTTGCCATTCGCTACCCAAAATATTGTGGATGTCTGTGAAAAAGTTGTAGCCTAATGAAAGCACTTTCCACCTATCAAAATATTTATTTTATCGGTATCGGTGGTATCGGCATGAGCGCCTTGGCGCGTTATTGCCACTTTGCTGGCTACCATGTTGCTGGCTATGACAAAGTTGAAACGCCCTTGACCCAAGCTTTGGTTGCTGAAGGTGTTTCAATTCATTATGATGATATGGGTTCAGGACTTGCCCAAGCATATCAAAATCCTGACCAAACGTTAGTCGTTTACACACCAGCCATTAAGGCACTTGCCGAATTGACATATTTCCAAGATGCTGGTTTTCAGATTGTAAAACGCTCAGAGGTTTTAGGAGCAATTTCCAGATCTTTTCAAGCGCTTTGTGTAGCCGGGACACACGGCAAAACGACCACAAGTTCCATGCTGGCTCATTTGCTAACTGATATCGGAACGGGCTGTACGGCCTTCCTCGGTGGAATCGCCTCTAATTTTGAATCAAATTTGGTGTTGCACGCCAAGAGCCCTTACGCCGTTGTTGAAGCTGATGAATTTGACCGCAGTTTTTTGCAGCTTTCGCCTTTTGCAGCCATCATTACAGCAGCAGACCCAGACCACCTCGATATTTACGGAACCCCTGAGGCTTTCAAAGAAGGCTTTGCTCAGTTTGCACTGCGCATTGACCCTGCCGGTTTTTGCATGCAAAAAGAGGGCTTAAACCTACCTGCATTAAGTAAAATCAAAACCTATGCACTCCATTCCGATACGGCTGATTACAGTGCTTTTAATTTGCGCTTTGAAAACGGATTTCAACTTGCAGATTTTAGACTAGGCACTCAGGTTTGGGAAAGTGTAGCACTGGGTTTGCCGGGAAGTCATAATGTGGAAAATGCCTTAGGTTGTGTGGCGCTATTGCTCGAACTCGGATTTGAAGCCGAAGCGATAAAAGCAGCTTTGCGTCGTTTCAAAGGTGTCAAAAGGCGTTTTGAATACCATGTGCGCAAGCCAGACCTTATTTATATTGACGATTACGCACATCACCCCGAAGAAATCCATGTGCTTCTGAGTTCTGTGAAAGCCATGTATCCAGAACTACCTATTACCGGTATTTTTCAACCGCATTTGTTTTCTCGAACCAAAGATTTCGCAGAAAAATTTGCTGCCGAACTCAGTGTGCTCGATCAATTGATATTGTTGCCGATTTACCCTGCCCGCGAAGAACCTTTTCCTGGAGTTACAAGTGAATGGCTTTGTGAAATGAGTACGGCCAAGATTAAAAAAGTTTGGCAGGTGAATGAGGTGCTAGAATTTGCTAAAACCTTTAAAAAAGGTGTGCTTCTAACTATTGGCGCTGGGGATATTGACCGCTTGGTTGCGCCTCTTTCGAATTATTTAAACGACAAAAGCTAGTTCAATGAAAAAATGGTTAAAAATTACGCTTTGGTTGTTGCTTTTCATTTTGGTGAGTGTCGTCTTTTTCTTTGCTGTAAAAGAAGAGAACAGCAAGTTATTGCGCACTCCTGACATCGCTATTCATGTCGAAGGAGAAAGTGCCTTTCTTACCGAAAAGGAATTACTCGATCGTTTAAAAATTCGCAGTTTATTTCGTCAACAAATGGCGGTGGGTGAGCTTAAAATCCATACCATAGAACGCAACATCAAGGCAATGCCCGAGGTGAAGAAGGTGGAAGTCTACAAGCACATCGGCAACAAATGGGAAATCCAACTCGAATTGCGCAAACCAATTGCCAGAATCTTCAATCAGCAAGGCCAAAGCTATTACCTTGATCAAGACGGTTTTATGATGTACAGATCGGCACTTCACACGGCCCGAGTCTTGGTTTTTTCCGGAGCTATTAACGATCCCTACAACCCGCGTCTCCAATGTAGTTTTATTAACAATGGAAATTTGAAAAGTTCTCAAAAAATTGATGAAATCTACCGTATTTCAAATTTTGTTTGTTATGATACACTA
>CAZPWB010000045.1:0-12506 GCA_964590425.1 uncultured Lishizhenia sp.
GGTAACACCAGGTAAGTGATAAAATCCCAAAATCAAGCGGTTGGTAGTGTTAAAGCAACTGTCGAAGAAAAAGTTACTCACGTTGATGTCCTTGAAAAAGGCATCGACCAAGTGGAAGAAAAAGTAGCTGGCATCCTCGGTGGCCACCTCACAACGCTTCAAACCAACGGCAAAGGCAAAAAAGTAAATCAAGTACTCATCGCACAAGATGTCTACTACCCAGGCCCAACAGAAGTTCAGGAATTCTATATGTCTGTTCTCCTAGACCGCGAGTCTGGCCGCAACGTCATCATCTATTCTACCGAAGGTGGTATGGACATCGAGCACGTTGCCGAGCACACCCCAGAAAAACTCTTCAAAGAACACATCGATCCACGCGTAGGTCTGCAAGGTTTCCAAGCACGCAAAATTGCTTTTAACCTTGGCCTTTCTGGCGATGCTTTCAAAAACATGGTCAAATTCGTACCATGTTTGTACAACGCATACGTTGGCATCGACGCTTCTATGTTCGAGATCAACCCACTTTTCAAAACTTCCGATAACAAAATCATCGCAGTTGACGCCAAAGTTAGTCTAGATGGCAACGGTTTGTTCCGTCACCCAGACCTCGCTGCCTTGCGCGACAAATCTGAAGAAGATCCAACAGAAGTAGAAGCCGACGAAGCTGGCCTCAATTTTGTTAAATTAGATGGTAACGTAGGCTGTATGGTTAACGGTGCAGGCCTTGCAATGGCTACCATGGACATCATCAAGTTGTCTGGTGGTAACCCTGCTAACTTCCTCGACGTCGGCGGAACTGCCAACGCAGAGCGCGTAGAAAAAGCCTTCCACATCATCCTAAAAGACCCGAACGTAAAAGCGATTCTCATCAACATCTTTGGTGGTATCGTTCGCTGCGACCGCGTTGCCCAAGGCATCGTAGACGCCTACAAAAACATTGGTCAAATTCCAGTTCCGATCATCGTTCGCCTCCAAGGCACCAACGCCGAAGAAGCGAAGCGCTTAATCGACGAGTCTGGCCTCAACGTACATTCAGCGGTTCAGCTCCAAGAAGCTGCCGACCTCGTAAAAGAAGTATTGGCATAAGCACCAAACTCAGTTATATTTGAAAAGCCATCGTAAGATGGCTTTTTTTGTGTGCAGTTATTTTTAACACAACATTCCGACCAGCAATTCTGATGTAATAGTCCCTTGACTAAATACTAAAGATACCTTAACAAGCAGATAAAATACACTAAATGAAGCATGCGTAAACTTGCACATGCTTAGAATTGTACTTTTTACACTAATAGTTATTGTCTCACACTTTGTTTCTGCCCAAGTTGGTTTGAAGGAAGTTTTTGTTGAGAAATATTACACACTTGCTAAAAATGATTACCAAAAAAGTAACGTAAGCGGTGCCAAAGAAAAAGGACTTGTTACTTATCGCATCTACGTAGAGCTCGACAGTGGCTACACCCTTCAGGCGGTTTATGGTATGCCAGAACATCCTCTGAAGTTGACGAGTACCAAAAATTTTTACAACCATCCTGGAATTGGAAACACACATCCGAATATCATCCCAGATAAGGCCTTAAAGAAAAACCTGACCATCCTAGATTCATGGATTACAATTGGCGCCTGTGCAGAATCGTTTTTTGCTGTTCCGTTGAAATACCAAACCAAAGCGTTACCTGTTGTGATCGAATGGGAAAAGGGATATTTTGAAAATACCAAAGGCCGAGATACTGAATTTTCTTTTCGAGATGCACCCGGTATGATTTACAGAGGCACAGATAGTTTGCCGCAGTTGACAATTTATCAATTGGATGAGCCCTTAAAAGGCTTGTTTGCTGAGTCCAATCAAAATGAAATTTTAGTTACCGATGGCGCATGGGCGTGTTTGGGAAAAGGTGCTTCAGCCCCAAAATCGTATAAAAATGTGCTTCTTGTTGCGCAACTCACCACCGCTGGTAAACTTTCTTATGAATTGAACTTGCAACTCGGAACGCCAGATGGCAAATCGGTTCGTTATGTGGCTTCCAATCCTACAACTGAAGAATTAACCCATCCCTCACTTACACAAAAACCCAAAAAATGAAAAGCATAAAAATTACTATTGGCGCATTGTTTGCCGTATTCATGAATCAAACAGCCATAGCCCAACAAGGATTAGAAGGTATTGTTGTAGAAAAATACTATGTATCTGATGTGGCAGACTCAATGAATGCTGTTGATCAGTTGGCTGCTTATCCGCTAAGAACAGGGTCTGTAACTTATCGTATTTACGCTAATCTCTTACCAGGTTACAAAGTCATTCAGATGTTTGGCTTACCTGATCATCAATTGAAATTCAATACAACCACCTCTTTTTTCAATGACCCTAATTACGGCGTAGCTGTTTACCAAGGAACTAGCCTAAATAATACAAAGAAAAATACCACACTCATTGACTCATATTTGACAATTGGCGGTGTTTGCTCAGGCCAGTTTGGTGTACTTAAATCTGAGGACACTGATGGCACTATAGGTAACAATCAAGGGATATTA
Organism: uncultured Lishizhenia sp.; assembly: GCA_964590425.1. Classification (GTDB taxonomy): domain Bacteria; phylum Bacteroidota; class Bacteroidia; order Flavobacteriales_D; family Crocinitomicaceae; genus UBA952. Next base: position 2,530 of record CAZPWB010000045.1, read on the forward strand.
GCAAATTTCACGGCTGCAATGGGCGCTCCTATAATGGGTGCAAATGGTGTCGATGGTCTTATGCCAGGTTCGCCTATCGTACCAAATGTGCTCGGAATTACTAATGAACTTGATCCTTTGGACCAAATTGTTGGTGGGAATATAATTATAAGCGACGGGGCAATTGCCGCGTTAGGTGGGGTAGAAGGTGTTACGGCTTCAAACCATGTATTGCTAGGTCAATTTACAACAGACGGAGATTTCTCTTTTGAACTCAATATCCAACTTGCAACCCCAACTGCAGGTGGTAGCGAAACATATGTGGCTAGTTTTCCTGGAACTGGTGAATTTACCGATTCAACACTTATTTATAATTCCAATCCAAGTGCAGGACTTGAAGAAATCTTAGCTTCAGATGCCATGAATAATTTAGTCGTTTCTCCGAACCCAGCAGTAGATCAGCTTCAAATGAATTGGTTGACTCAAGAATCTTATGAAACTTACCAATTAGAGGTAATCGATTTAGAAGGCAAAACAATTATGGCATTTCCGTACATGACAAACAGCGGAAAAATTGACATCAAAGATTTGCAAGCTGGTGTTTATTTAATCAAAGTGAAGGCCGCGCATAGCCAAGCTACACAGCGCTTCATTAAACTTTAAGCAGATGTTGCGTATTGGATTTTTTCTTTGCTGTCTATTGATAGCTGGATTTACTTTTGCTCAAGGTACGGTAAGGGGTAAGGTTGTTGACCCAAGTGGCGAGGTGGTTATTGGGGCCAAAGTGATGCTAACCGACACTTCAGGCTTTATAGGTAAAACTGATATGGACGGAAATTACTCCCTTAAAGTTCCGGATGCCAAACCACATGCATTCAGGATTACTTTATTGGGCTATGATACCCTCAAAACGACGATTTCTGTTGCCAATAATCAGGTTTTGGTGGAAGACTTCACCCTTAAAGAGCGCGAAAAAATTCAAGAAACGAAGAGTACCACGGTAACTAGAAAAGTTGCTAAAGCAAACGACTACTACATGGAGCGCGTGAAGGTGAGCTCACCGGTTTCTATAGACTACATTTCGAGTGAAACCATGAAGAAAACCGGTGATGCCAACGTAACCAATGCTGTAGCAAGGGTTTCTGGTGTTTCTACCAACGGCGGTATGATTACCGTGCGCGGTATCGGAGACCGCTACATCCGTACCAACTTCAATGGTTCGCGCATTCCAACCCTAGACCCACTCACCAATAACATCAAATTAGATATCTTTCCCACCACATTAATTGATAATATCATCATTTCCAAAACACAAGCGCCAGATTTACCCGGCGATTGGGCAGGTGCTTATATTTCAGTAGAGACCAAAGACTACCCAGACAAACTAATGGTCAATGTGGAGTCGCAGTTTGGCTACAACATACAGTCTACTTTTAAGGATTTCATTACTTCAGATCGGAGCGGGACAGATTGGTTGGGTTTTGACAACGGTTTCAGAGGTTTCAACGAAGGTGTCAGTTTTGCCAAGCCAAATTTAAGCCCGAGCAACTACCAAAGTATGGTTGCACTAGGTTTAGGCGAATTTTATGCCAATTTAGGTGTAACAGGATGGCAAGATGCGAGCAATGAAAACCAAACCTACATGGCCTTAGGCCTGGTTGAGTTGGGGCTTCTTAATCCGTCACAAGTAAACGACCCAACGGCTGTTTTGGCTGCTCTTACCACCTTCAATTCAACGCTTAAACCACAAGCGTGGGCACAAATTAATCCAAATGGTACAAGCTACAATAATGGATTTTCTAATTCATGGAACACTAAGTTTAGAAGAGCACCCATGAATTTTACGCAAAGTTTCAGTATCGGTAACCAAGTAGATTTCCTTGGAAAGCCCTTGGGCTACATCTTTGGTTTCAGGTATGGAAGTAGTGTGCGATTTGACCCGAATGGAATTTCTCAAAGAATTGGTCCAGAAGACCTCGACTACCAAGTCTTTTTTACTGATGATGCCCTCATGAGTCGCGAGGTAAATTCATGGAGTATGCTCTTGAATTTGGCTTACAAAATCAATGACAACAATAAGTTTTCATTACTTCTCATGCCAAACGTTTCAGGGACGAATGATGTGGCTTCATTTATGACTCAACCTATTGGAGAATCCAATGAAGAGTTGAGTGTAAGAAAGAATATTTTTTATGAGCAGCGTCAGCAGCGCATTTACCAATTTGCCTCTCAGCACTATATTCCGAAGTTGCGTATCAAAATAGATGCTAATGCTTCTTATACCGACGGATCTAGCGTCGTGCCAGATTTTAAGTTGACAGAATATGTTGCATTCTCTTCATTTAATGAACTCATAGGTAGTTACCAGTTTTCTCCGAATGCAGGCGATGGTATACGCCGCTATAACCGCTATTTAGATGAAAACCTTTTTGATTCTCGATTATCACTCGAAGTGCCATTAGCTTCAGACAGCGTGAAACTGATCCGAAAGCTCAAATTTGGTGGTGCTTTTCAAAGTACCGACCGTAACTCTAAAATGGAGGAGTACTTTTTAATGGCTGGTAATGCGATTCCGACTACACTTCAAAATGAAGATTTGGATGCATTTTTGGATACGAACCAAATGGTCATGCAAAACGGCTTCCTTAATTATTTTTACGACCCTAGAAACTGGGATTGGAACCACACCATTGGCACCAATGCCATCACTGCAGTTTATGGTCTTTTAGATTTTGAATTCAATAAAACCATACGCTTCAATGGTGGTTTGCGCGCTGAGCATGTTGCGCTGTTTTCGGATGTTTACAAGTATCATGCGCTTGGTTATGAGCGCAACGATGGCCGCCGGGTGAGCGTACCTGGTTATCCAATTATCAATCCAGGAATTTTGGATGAATGGTCTTTTTTGCCGTCGGGGAGTATGATTTTTAAGTTTCAATCTGAAAAAAAGACTATCACCAATTTGCGCATGAATTACAGCAAAAGTGTGGCGCGCCCTAACATCCGCGAAATGAACGATGCGGCTGTTTATGACAATGAATTCCGTACCCTAATTTATGGTAATTCTAACTTGAAGCTGACCGACATTACCAATTACGACTTGCGTTATGAGTCTTACTTTGCAAACAAAGACAATTTCTCAGTCAGTGCTTTTTATAAGACGTTCTTGAACCACATTGAAATGGGTTTTGGTAGCTCAGGTATCACTTGGGATAACAATGAGAATTCATATGTAGCCGGTTTAGAATTTGAAGTCGGTAAAAATATTGGCAAGCACCTTGAATTCAGATCAAATGTAACGGTCGTCAAATCGCAATCTCAATTTGTAAGAAAGGACTTTATCATTCTGAACAACAACCAAATTGAGTATTTCCCCGTTGACACAGTTGTGCGCACCATGTTCGGGCAAGCGCCATACATTGTCAATGGAATTCTAAGCTATAATTCAGATACACTTGGTTTAACTGCCACTATCTCCTATAATGTGCAAGGCCCACGCTTGGTAATAGCCGGAATTTTGAAAGGCTTTGCCAATGTGTACGAAATGCCGCGCCATACCGTAGATTTTAAACTTTCTAAAAACCTAGGAAAGCACTATGCCATGAGCTTAACTGTACGCGACATTTTAAATGCACCAGTTCGCAGGGCTTATCAGCTTTCAGATGGTTCTTATATCGATTTTGATAATTTCCGCTACGGAACAACATTCCAGTTTGGCTTCTCTTATAAAATTCAATGATGAAAAAGATACTATTCACATGCATTGCCATTTGTAGCTTTTCCCTTTTAAAAGCGCAATTGGAAAAGGTAAGCGTAGAAAAATACTATATCACTGATGCAAATGACGCTACAGATATTTCTGGAGGAGCAATTCTTCCTGGAACGACGACTTATCGAATTTACATTGATTTACTACCTAATACGCGCTTGAAATCTGTTTATGGATCAAATGGACATCCGGTAGTGTTTGAAAGTACAGCACCGTTTTATAACCATGCAACTGACGGGCAAACCTATGCCAAGGAGTTTTTGAAAAACCGCTATAGTGAAGGCCTAGTTGCGTTGGATACCTGGATAACACTCGGGCAAACTACCAAAACACAAGCGGGCAAAACCTATTTTGGGATTCCTAAAGTTTCCGACACTGATGGTTCTTTTATTGGTGGTACAAATAACGATGGTGGGAGTGCTGCAATTGCAACAGGATTACTCAACAATTCAGATGCGCAATTAGGGATTCCATTAACGACTGCCGATGGAATGGATACAATGGCAAATGTGCCGAGCAATTGGTTAACTATTGGTCTTGTAGATATCGCTACAGGAGCAGATAATACCATTTTTGGGTCTTTGCAGTCGGGTACAAGTTTCAATTCAGAAGAATTTTTATTACAAAATAGCGGCGTAAGTGGTGTAGATGCAAATACTAACCAAGTTTTAGTAGCACAACTCACAACTATTGGTGAATTGTCTTTTGAGCTAAACATAGAAGTTGAAGTGCTCGTGAACGGCACACCCAGCACCATCAAATATGTGGCAAAAGATACCTTACTTGCTGCAAATGAAGTATTCAGCCCATTTTTAAGTTATCCATTTCAGTGTGGCTGCACCGATCCAAATTATTTGGAGTATAGCCAGGCTTTTGCATGTTTGTTAGACGGTTCTTGCATCACACCTGTTGTGATGGGCTGTATGGACACCAATGCATGCAACTATGACCCTTCTGTAAATATCAATGTACCCGGGCTGTGTTGTTATCCTGGCGCTTGTGGTGGCAGGGACATCGCTGTGGTTTGCCCTGAGTTATGGCAGAGCAACTTTGAAATCAAGATGGTGCCGAATCCTACTGACGGCGAGACACAACTTGTAGCCAACGGTAATTTTGAAGGTCAACAAATTTCTTGGAAATTATATAATGCTTTCGGGGTTGTTTTGACAACAGACACGAGTATGGCAACTGAAAATAATTTAAAGATAAATATGGGCTTGGCTGAGCAAGAAGCAGGCGTTTATTTCCTTGACTTTACGGTTGGTGACATTACCAAATCAGAAATTCTTATCAAGACAAAATGAAAAATTCAATCATCGTACTGATCCTTTTAAGTCTAGTTGGTTTAGCCTCTTGTAATAAAGACACACCCAAAGAAATTGTATTGGAATATGGTACAGTCACAGATATTGATGGGAATTCATATCAAACGGTTAAAATAGACAACCAATGGTGGATGTGCCAAAACCTCAAAACAACGCGTTTCAATGATGGTTCTGCAATCCCATTTTTTGCAATTAATGACACAACCGGTTGGCAAGCAGGGCCAGGCTACAAAACCATTGCAGATAGCCTTTATGGCCAACTTTACAATTATGCGACTATTCTTGACTCCAGAGGTTTGGCCCCTGAAGGATGGCACATTGCAACTGACGAAGATTGGAAAAAAATGGAGCGTTCTATCGGGATGGATAGCGCTGAAACAGAACTAATGGCTTGGCGCGGGCAAGATGAAGTCAATAGTATTTTGCCTCAAAACTCTAATAATTGGCCAATTTCTAGTGTGCATTTTGGAAATAACAAATATGCCTTGGGCATCAATCCAGGCGGGGTAGTACTTTACAATGGTACTATTTCAGCGAATAGTTTGGAAGCTTATTTTTGGACCGCGACACACAACGCACAACAAGCAATTTACAGATCAATCGGTTACCAACGCACACAAATTTTTCGTCAATATGCCGATATGCGCTATGGTATGAGTGTTCGTTGTGTTAAAAATTAAATCATGAAAAAAATTCTTTTTTGCTTTCTTTGCTGGAGCTCATTTTCTAATGCACAAGTGCTGGAGCGCAACCAAATTGGTGCTTTTTATCATTTAGGTTATACAGCAATGAGCTACCAAAAAGCTGCTGAAAACCCTGGATTTGATCGCATAATGGATAGTTTACAAACCGGTGGTATGGCTCAGGAGTTTGGGCTGTCTTACTCCCGTCGTTTGACCAGAGAGCTTTCTTTTATGAGTGGACTTCATTTTCAAAATTTTAGCTATAATTTCTTGGAAAATGGGTTGCCAGGCATGAAAACGTATCAACACGTATTAAATTACATGGCCTTGCCTCTCGGCCTTGAGTATAATTTCATTACAGAAAAGTGGCAACCATTTGTTGGCTTTACTTTCGTGACTTCTAAACTAGTTGACAGCTATATTGCATATATCCCACAAGAGGGATGGAATGAAATACAGTCATCGGCATATACACCAAATACAACATGGCAATTTAGTTCAAATATAAATTTTGGAGCTCAGCTACCCGTCACCCTCAAATGGAGTATCAAGCCAAGTGTAATGTTTAGTTACACACTCAATTCAATAGGTTCAAGCAATGCTCCTCAACGACCGTATCAGCTTGGTTTTCAGACTGCCGTGCTTTACAATTTTTGATAACTTATTTTTAAATTGTTGATACTAACATTGGCTTAATCATTTGAAAATTTTATACGCGCACAAAGTTTTTAAACAGTTAAAGTTGGCTTCACAGCCAACTTTTTTTTGTGGTCTAATTTTACACCAACTAAAAATTATTTATAAAATGAAAAAAAGAAATTTACTTGTTGGCCTTTTCTCAATGCTTGGATTGGTCACACTGGGCAACAGTATGTTTGCTCAACAAAACCTAGGTGCGGCTTGTGGCTGTCCATCTGTTGCAACGCGTAACACTGCGTCTATTACCTCTGTCGGTTCATGGACAACCCTTCCAGCAGCTGCCTATGGAAAAGAATTGACTTCTGGAAATGTTACCTTAACTTGTGGTACAATTTGGACGCTTGATGAAAAGCTATATATCGGCCCAGGCGCAACAATCACTATTGAACCTGGTACAGTAATTAAAGCCTCCAATGCAGGGACAAATGTTGCTGCAGCTCGCGCCTTGATTATTGAAAGAGGCGGTAAAATTATCGCTCCTGGTATTGAGGATTGCCCAATTGTCTTTACTGCTGCCGCAGATCCATTGAATGGTTCTTATGGTGTTGCAAACAAAGGTCAGTGGGGTGGTATCTTGATTTGTGGTACAGCATCAAACAATTTAACACTTGCTGCAAATGGCCCGTTTATACCTGGACAAGGTGGAAAAATGGCTGTAGCTGACGGCCTTGGTGTATTGGAAGGCTTCGCCTCTTCTTACCCACAAGATCAGTTTGGTGTAGCTTTAAGTGTACCAGCTGGTACTGCAACCTCAACTTCTCCAACTGGTGCTTATTCGTTTAATTTGCAAGCTGGTGCAGCTTCTTCAGGATCTAATGCAGCTGGTCAGAATAAATTGACCCTTGCAAGTGCACCAGCATTTGTTGTTCAAGGTCAAGAAGTAAGTGGAACAGGAATTGCTGCTGGGTCTACTATTTTAAGTATTACTTCTTCAACGCTAACGCTTTCTTCTAACCTAACCGGAGCAGTTGCATCTGGTGATTTGATTGCATTTTCAGGTACATATCCTAATGGCGGTGCCACAGGTTACTTCACAACCATTCCTTCAACTTCAGTAGTGGGTGCTCCAGTTGGAATTGCGGGAAGTACAACTGTAAGTTATGTTGGTTCATATTATACGAATACCGCTTCATTCAACGACAACGACAACTCAGGTGTGATGACCTATGTTTCTATTCGCTACTCAGGTGCAAACCTTCTTGTAGGTTCTGAGATCAATGGTTTGACGCTTGCATCTGTAGGTCGCGGCACTAAAATCGAGCACATCGAGATTGTTTCTTGTGCCGATGATAATATCGAGCTTTTCGGTGGTACCGTTGACCTTAAATATTGTACGACGATTTTCGGTAACGATGATATGTATGACTACGATTTAGGTTGGTCAGGACGTGCACAGTTCTTATTTGGTATGAAAGCACAGCAAGCAGGATCTATTTCAGAAGCTAATGCTATTTCTTTTGATAACGATAACGGTTTTGAGTGTGACTCTGATGACAACACGTCTAACGCTACATTAAAGTCCAACCCAAAAATTTACAATGCGACAATTATGGGGAATGCAAAAGGTGCTGGTGCTGCTCCGAACAATACAGGATCTGCAGATAACCGTGGGTTGGCTGCCATTAACATGAAAGAAGCTGCACAAGGTACAATTGCAAACTCTGTTTTTGCAAATTTCAAAAATGGTTTTAATTTAGAAAATTCATTAAACAACCGTAGCGCAGCGGGTCAAGGTAACTCTTTTCAATATTGGTCTACTATTCCGCAGTCAGGTAATTCACTTGCTGCATTAGAAGGTATTGGTACAACACCTACTCCAAGCTTGATTGTAAAGTGTAATCACTTTATTGGAATGGCTAATCCATTTGTGATCGGTGCTTCTACGATTACAGGTAACACAACTGTAACAACTCCTGCCGCAGCCACCACACAATTTGGTGCTGACGGAAACGTTATCGTAACAGGTAATACATTGCCAGGTTTCAATTATGATTTTACAATCAATGGTGGAACAAACGCAGTAACTCAAAAGAACGATGTAGTTCCAAATCCAGCACTTGCCTTAGGCTCAGGTTGTACACAAGCCCCAATGGATGGTTTCTTTGAGCCAGCTAACTACCGTGGTGCGTTCTCTTCTACAGCTGGTGACAACTGGTTGTCTGATTGGTCTTACTCACAAGTTCTTGGTGCAACTACAGGTGTTGCTGCTTGCCCTACAGACTTGAATGGTGACGGTATTACCAACACAGCTGACTTCTTGATCTTTGCTCCTGCATTCGGAACAAGCTGTAATTAATCTTAAGTCCTAAATATAAAGGCAAAGCGCCCACTGTTCTTTTCATCTTTTTCGGTGGGCGCTTCTTTAAAACAAAATATTATGAAAACACTTCGTTTACTTACAAATTTATGCTTTTTTCTGCTTGCAGGCACGGCGTTTTCGCAAGTAGGATTACAAGGCATTGTAGTAGAAAAATACTACCAAGCAAACTCTGCTGACGTAGCTGGCCAAGAGGCAGGTGCGGCAGTTCCTCTTACTTCTTCTTCCGTAACTTATCGCGTATTTGTTGACATGAATGCAGGTTGGAAGTTAAATCAAATCTTTGCAGTACCTGGTAATTCTCTTACTGTAAACTCTACCACAGGTTTTTACAACCACCCTTCAAACTCAGTACAAACAACCCCAACATTATCTAATGGAAACAATGCGAATACGCATTCTTCTTTAGATTCTTGGTTTACGATGGGAATGACTCAAACTGGCAAAGTTGGTGTATTGAAGTCTCAAGATACTGATGGTTCGGTTTTTACACAATCAAACGGTTTATTGACAAATAACCCTGGTGGATGTTTTGGTCTACCAATTAAAGGATCAGGTGCACAAGATGGGTATTTACCAGTATCACCAAATATCGCAACAAATGGCTTAGGTGGTTTTGGAAGTATTCCGGCATTGGACGCTTCAACAAGTGGTTCAATCAGTATTACCGATGGTGCCTTGGCAGTATTAGGTGGTATTACTGGTGCTACATCTTCAAATATGGTATTGATAGGCCAATTTACAACAACTGGTCAGTTCAGCTTTGCTTTGAATGTGCAAATCCAAAATGCTACTTCTGGTGCTGTTGAAAACTACTATGCATCTAACCCTCCAAGTGGAAGTACAAACTTCACACATCCGACTTTAACTCTTGTTGCCAATACCCCTCCTACAGTTACTTTAGCCTCTAATCCTTCAACTTCTGGTATTATTACCGGAACGTCTATGACCTTTACAGCAACTGCTAACGACAACGGAAGTGTAACTGGTGTTCAATTCTTTGACAATGGTGTGTTATTAACTGGTACAGTTACGAACACTGGTTCAACTTACACATACTCTTACACCGCATCTGTTAACGGTGCACACGCAATTACGGCCGTAGCAACAGATAATGACTGTGCTACTACAACATCTACAGCCCACAACTTTACAGTTGCAGCTAACCAAGCGCCTACGGTTTCTAGCTTAACTGCTCCGGCAAC
>CAZPWB010000045.1:12606-15535 GCA_964590425.1 uncultured Lishizhenia sp.
GGTACAAATACATCTGGAAATATTTGGTCTTATGCTTGGACAAGTACACCTGGTGTGAAAACTTTTACTGCCATTGCAACAGATAACTTCCAAGCAACGGCAACTTCTGCTGCTGTTACTTTAGATATCGCTGACCCGAATGCACTTCCGTATAGAGTTAAAAATGTTACTCAAAACTGCGACCAAACAGTATACTTGATGCCAGTTGCGGTATCTAATACTTACACAGTTGATAACGTTATTGGTTATGATATCTCTCTTACTTATGATGCGTCTAAATTGACTCCAACAGGAAACGTATTTGTTGCTAATGCACTTTACCCGAACGCTGCTCATATCGAAACAGCAACTTCAATCGGTACACCAAGCGGTAACAACGGCACCATGCAAATTACTTTGAACTTTAACGGTAATGCGCCAGCTAATGCTGAGTTCAATGGAACCAACGCTGATATCTTTACGGTTCAGTTTACCAAAACAAGTGCTTTTGCTGGTTTAGATTCCGCAACAGTTGCAATTGCATCAATTCAAGAAAGTTACATTACAGGAGTTTTAAACAAAACAGCGAATTCTGGTAAAGCATATTCGATTAAAGACCAAAACTACCCTGCAACTTTGTCTTTCTGGTCAGACAACCAACCGATCAGATATAACACAGCGAACCCTAATGCGTTCTTGATCACTAACGTAAATGGTGCTGTAACAACAACTGGTACTGCTACTTCAGCTTCTACGACATTGACTATTCCGAACGGTGTTTCTGGAATTGTTGCCGGTATGAAAGTTGTTGCCGACAGTGTGCCTTCAACAGCTACTGTTGCTGGTATTTCAGGAACTACTGTTACACTTTCTGTAGCTACAACTGGTGCATTAAACGCAACACCTGTAACATTTGTTGCCGCTACTGCTGTACAACCAAATACATCAGGTGTATTTACACACGTACTTACAAACGGTCAGAAATTGAATATTTCACGTGACATTTCTAACAACAACTCAGTACAGTTGTTAGTGAATGCTGCCGATGCGGTTTTGGGTAAGACATTGTTGTTGAATGGTAACTTTACACCTAACGTGTATCAAATTATGGCACTTGACGTCAACCTTGACGGTGTTGTTTCTGCAGGTGATATCTCACAGATCAAGCAACGTGCTACTTTAGCTATTCCTGAATTCCGTCAAGCATGGAACTATTCAGCTGCTGGTGTGTCTAATGGTCACCCTTCTAAAGACTGGATCTTCGTTGACAAAACAACAGCTACAAATAATGCTGCTTATCAAATCTCTGCAACCTTCCCTGCCAATGACGGTGTTGGTTACTCAAAAGCTCAAGTTCCAGTTACCCCTTTCAGTATTTCTGCAAATGTGACTAACTATGCAACTTGTCCTGAAATCCAAACAGAGACGTACTACGGTATTATGTTAGGTGATGTAAACGCAAGCTATGCAACGTATACGGCTGATGGTCTTTTGAAGTCAACAGGCGCTGTTGTTCTTGACCTTACTGCTGCTCAACAAGAAGGCAATACTTTCCGTATCCCGGTTTCTTTTGAAGCTACTGAGCAAGTAAATGCTTTAGACTTTGCAGTGAAATTCAACAATGCAAACTATTCAGAAGTAGCGTCTTTAGACCAAACTTCAGAAGCAACTGCATTCATGAACAACGCTGACCAAACATTGCGTTTCTCTGGTTTCAATGTTTCAAACTTTGCAACTGGTGCTAATGTAGCTGAACTTATCGTTACCACTGAAAACGGTCAATTATCTGAGAAAAACTTCCAAACTGAACTTGCTATCTTGAATGGTAAGCCAGTAGATATGAAGTTTGCAAAATCTTCAGAAGCCATCCAACAAGTGTTGAACGTTCAAGTTTATCCTAACCCGAACAACGGTACATTCGCAGTTGAGTCTGTTGAAGGTGCATCTGTGTCGGTTTATGACATGAACGGCCGCTTAATTGCTGAAGAAGGTCAAATTCCAGCTTCAGGTAAATTAGCAATCACCCTTCCTAATGTAAACACAGGAGTTTATTTTGTACGCGTACAAAATGCAAACTTCAGCACAATGAAGAAGGTGATTATTGAATAATCATTTGATCAACTCATTTACAAAAAAAGTCGCGTTCTTCGGAACGCGGCTTTTCTTGTAAATAAAAACTAAAAAAGATGAAAAATATTTTATCACTTGCAGCAGCTATTTTTATGAGTGTCCATGTTTTTGGTCAACTCACTAAGCCAAGTATTTCGCAATCGAATAAAGCCCTGAACGACACTATTGTCTTTGATATCTTAAATGCTAGTTATTACGCAACCTCCGGTGTCAATTACATCGATATCCCGGTTGTTTTAAAAACGACCAACACCAACGTCAATTCCTTTGACTTTTGGTTTCAATTCAATCAAACAGAACTCACCTATGTTTCTACGACCTCATTAGTTACAGGTTTAGATGCATTCAGTAATTTTAATCAAGCTAATTTTTACCTGAGTAACACTACTTCAGGCTCCTCCATAAACTTTAATATTCCTATCAATGTACCAGTTGTGAAGCTCACCTTTCAGCTTTCAGCAGCGTGCAACTTGATCAATTCGCAAGATTTTTCTAACATCACTACTTTGTTTGATGGAATTGTAAGTAGTCACAAAATTACGGCCCCTGTTCCATCGCAAATTCAAGTCGCGAGCCCTTTGCCAACTTGTACCAACAACGATATCACCTTCACTTACGATGCTTTTTATGCGGGCAAACCAATTAGTGCCTACAATTGGAATTTTGGCAATGGCAACTCCTCAAATTTACAAACGGATGCTACGCAATATGGTAGTGCAGGGTCTTACACAATATCTCTTGACGTCACCACTCAAGATGCATGTGTTTATGCGCTAACTTTCCCGGTAGAAATTATGCAAGGTCCTGTAGCTAGCTTCAC
>CAZPWB010000045.1:15635-17218 GCA_964590425.1 uncultured Lishizhenia sp.
TATCTTGACACATTTAGTATTTCCGTTTGGTTTACAAAATCAATGAATTTAGGGGGCCGTCTATTCAGCACGGAATCCACCACTTCTAATTTTTTCATCTCTCAGCAAAGTAATACTGAATTGGCTTTTCATTTTGGAAGCCAAAGCAATGTCTTGCTAGGTAATGTATTTGACGTTAATTGGCATCATGCGGTGTATGTATATGAGGGTAGTACGGCTATGCTTTATCTCGACGGAATTATGGTAGATGTTGCTATAATTGATACTACACAGGTTTTATCCTATGGTGCACAACACCAAATAGGTTCAAATGCAAGTAGTATTGTCGGCCTAGATTATTGGGATGGTAAATTTGATGACCTTGCAATTTGGAATAGGGCTCTTACCTTTTGTGAAATACAATCTATATTTCAAAGTCAATTCCAATATTCTTTAATCTCTGCGGGTCCAGACCTCCAAATTTGTGTGGGACACGAAATATCCCTTCAAGCACAAAATGCCGTTAGCGCAACCTGGAGTGACGGAGTCTTCAATGGTGTTCCATTTATACCTACATTAAGTAATTATGTCCTTACGGGAACCGATGTAAATGGCTGCGTAGGTACTGATACCCTATTCATTAATTTGATTCAGGCTGAATACGTCAACCAGAACGTAACTAGTTGTACTCCATATTTATTCAATGGACAGCTCCTCACTAACAGCGGTACCTATACGAGCACTTTTAATTCTATTCTTGGATGTGATTCGATTGTTACGGTTCAATTCCAACTCCTTCAGCCACCAAATTTAAGTACTACCAACATCTTTGGTAATTTTTTACAAACTACACAAGCACCGAATTACGCCTATCAATGGTATAATTGTAATACGCAAGAACCAATTTTAGGTGCAAATGACTATTTATTCCAAGTTTTAGACTCAGCTTGGTATCAAGTTGTCGCCATTAATTCTTGTGGCACGGATACCTCCGAATGTGTTTCTCTTTATCCCGACGCAGGGGTAGGTGCCGAAATCAGCTTCGCGCCCGTTGTTTGGCCCAATCCAAACAATGGTGAATTTTCAGTTAATGTTCCGACCAACCTTGTGAGCGAATCAATTCAAATCCTTTCAATAGATGGAAGTACTCTATTTACGTTTGAAGCGGAATCGACCAAACAACGCTGCGATTTGAAACAGCTTTCTTCTGGTTGCTATTGGATCCAAGTCGGAGGTAATAAACCCATTCCTTTTATCAAGAACTAAGAAAAACAAAAGCCATCGAAAGATGGCTTTTTTTATACTCATCATAAAATTTATAAATAAAACCAAATCATCAAAAAATGTCATTTTTGCCTACTTAAAATTGACATGATGACACGAATTACAATCGCAAAAGGAGATGGCATTGGGCCAGAAATTATGGAGGCAACGCTTTCTATTTTAGAAGCAGCAGGTGCCGAGTTGGCTTACGACGAAATTGAGATTGGTGAGAAGGTTTATTTGGCTGGTAACACAGCCGGTATTAGCCCTGAAGCTTGGGATACCATCCGCCGCAATAAAGTATTTTTGAAGGCGCCAATTACCACGCCGCAGGGTGGGGG
>CAZPWB010000046.1:0-16859 GCA_964590425.1 uncultured Lishizhenia sp.
TTTGTGCCAATTCTACTTCGCCTAAGCCTACTGAAATAGAAATAATCCCCATGTCAGTCAGTAATGCTGATACTTGACTTATACATCGATGGCTAACCATATTTTTGATGAAAATTTTCATAAGCGGTGGTTTAATAAATCGAAGTTAAGGCCTGTACTTATTGATCTGTTTGCAAATTTCTTTTGAAGTTTTGCAATATTTCTTACACTCAATGCAACTTAAAAGGCGCCTCATCTAATTGGTACGATCCGTCAACAGGAAAAGTAGACCATTCATTTTTGCCGACCCGATGATAGATCTCACATTGCAGGCCAAATTCTACAAAAAGCTGCACCTTAAAATCTTTGGCTTTGATTTGTGGGTTAAAGACAAACAAGCCCTCTTTTTTGTTAGTAGAACAAGCCTCTATCACATCCCTTGTTTTGTGAGCAAAGTGCTCCTTTTGCAAATGCGCATGCTTGGAATGATCTGTTTTTGGCGCTTCTTTGTAATAAAGCTCAATTAACAGAAAAGGAAAAAAAGAATTAAAATCAGCTTGAAGCGCTGAAACTTTGCGGTGCTGGTAAATTTCTAAATGAATCATGAGACGAGTACGATTGGGTAGTTAGGTTGAGAAAAAGAATTGGGTAATTGTTGAACACGCATTTGATTGAGGTGATGCTCAATGCGGTTGCGCGCCATTAAATAAGTGGTTGTCGCTTCCGCTCCTTGATTGATATTGACTTCATTGGCTTCAATTCCGTCCAAGCAGCCACCAGAAATAGGGTTGTAAACAATTTGCCGCAATTGATTCTTACCTAAATACCAATCAAAAGCTTGTTTCATTTGTAGAAGATAACGTTTATTTCCGGTTAATTCATAAAAAGTTGATAGCGCTAAAATGGTATAGGCTACATCGATTGGTTGTTCTCCGGAGCTAGCTGACTGTATGCCAGGTTCATACCAAGTCTGATTCGAAATAACAGAAAAATGCTCATCTTGAAATTGCAAGTCACATAGGTAATGAAAGCTCTTGAGGGCAATTTGCTGAAAATTGCGATTGCCATCAATTTGAGACACAAGCAACAAGGCTTCTGGTAAAACAGCATTCGCATAAGTAATTCTAGATTCAAACCATGGATGCGACGGCGTATGATGCAAGCGGTAATTAGCAGCTAAACGGCTCGCTAACTTTTGTAAGAGTTCATTGATTTGTGGTTCTTTAAAAACCTCATTGTATTTGATCAATCCTTTGATGCTAAATGCAATGGCACGTGGCGAATACATGTTTTCAAGTGCGTCAATAGCCTTGCGCAGCATACGCTGAGTGAGCCTGAAATAATTTGGGTTGAATAGGTGATGTAAGGCCATCATGGTGCCTAGTGCCCATATAGCCCTCCCGTTGGCATCATCCAAATTTTCAACGTGGTTTTGCGTACTGATTTTTTTATCCGCATCTAAATAATTGTAAAAGCGGCCATTTGGTTGTTGCATGCGCTGTATGAATTCAAAATGTACTTTGATATTTGACAACACACTGTTGTCGGACTTTAATTCGTAATAGTCAAGCAAGGCAATTAAGGCCCGAGCGTTGTCATCGAGTGTATAACCTGAACTCAATTGCGGCTCTTCTGCCTTGCAAAATTGTAGCATCCCGACACTCGTTGTGCAGCCATGAAAATGACTCAGATTATAGGCTGGCAAACTAAAATGTAATGGTTTGACCTTTTTAGAATGGCAGCGTTCAATGAGATTCATGTGCTGAATAGCTACATTTTGCCAGGCAGAAGGCCTTATTTGTTGCAAGGCCGCTTGTTTCATATAAGACAATCGTTCAGGAGCATTTAAAATCGTTTGAATAGCAGCAGCCATTTGCTCAGCATCATTGAAGTCAATGACAATACCGGCTGGGCCGAGACTATCTTTTGCTTGCGGAATTGCAGTAGAGACAATAGGGCAACCACAAGCCATGGCATAGGCAAAAGTGCCACTTACGGCCTGATTCGGATCGATGGATGTGAATAAGTAAATGTCTGTTGCTTGTAAATAATCTTCGAGCGTTTTTTTGTCTACAAAGGAATTTACAAAGCGAACATTTTTAGTTAAATCTAGAAAGCTGATCAACTCCTCTAAATACATCCGGTAACTTTCACCCTCGGTTTTGAATACTTCAGGATGCGTTTTTCCGATGATCAAATAGAGCACATCGGGATTTTCTTTGACAACTTTAGCTAAGGCATAAAGTGCAGTTTCAATGCTTTTTCCTCGACTTAACAAACCAAAAGTTGACAGTATAGGCCGATTGCCCAGATTTAGCTTCGCCTTTAATTCATTGGGTTCTTTATAAGCCATAAGCGGAATTCCATGCTGAATAACACGACACTTCGTGCTCGGGCATACGTAATGCTCACCAAGTAAACGAGCACTCGCATTGGTCAGGCAAATGACAAATTTTGAACGCCTAATTATTTCATTGACGACTTTAAAGCGCAACTCATCTGGTGTTGGCAAAATGGTATGAAAAGTAGTAATGATAGGTATCTTGATTTTTTTTAAAAACTCTAGTAAATAAGCACCATAAGCGCCACCGAAAAGTCCAAATTCATGTTCAATGAGAATGACATCGTATCTTTTTTCCGAATTGAGTTGCTTGGCCAGGGCATGATAAGACGATAAGTCATCAACCTTTAAAATCTGTGCAACAGGTGCTTTGTAAGACAACTTTGTTTGGCTATTATCGAGTGCACAAAAATCAATATGACAGCTGCCACTGAATTTTTCTAAGATACTTTCTCTGAGGTCATGACTAAAGGTTGCCAAACCGCATTCTCTTGGCAAGCTGCTACTCATGAGTAGCACCTGATAATGTTGTTGGTTCTGAAATTGAGACATGTTAGTAGTCGTTTATGTAAACAAATTTTCAACTAGGGCCGCCTTTAAGTCTGCTACCGAAACTTTAGCGCAGGCAATACAGGTGTCGGCCGCACCGTAATAGATATACAACTGCGCATCGTAGAAAAGACAAGCTGTTGGAAAGACAACGTCAGGCACATTACCAAAGCGTTCATAATCCATTACCGGCTCCAATATTGGGTAGGGCAGTTGTGCTAAAATGTGCATGGGGTCATCGATATCGAGCAGCGCCACATGAATCTGGTAAGTAATTTGCCCTTGAGATTCAAATGCCGCATGAAAAATGAAAATCCAACCCAAATCAGTTTCAAATGGAGGGCAACCTGCACCGACATAATTCGGCTGATTCATATGGAATTTAAAATTCAAAGTATGCGCATCTTTCTCATTTAAAAAGTTGAACCAAAATAAAGGCGTGAGGTCACTTAATGATGTTACAGCAGTGGCTAAAATAGAGGGTTTGATGCGGTGAAAAAAGTAGAGTTTTTGCTTGATTTTTCTTGGAAAAAAAACCAAATTTTTGTCCCAAATTTTCAGAGAGCCTTTTGTAAATCGCTCCTCTCCAAGAGGTATTTCAGGTACGATGATTCCAGCCCGGGAAAACTCCTTTAAATCTTTACTCAACAACAGTGCGCCAAGTGCATTTTTTCCGTCAAAAGCAGTGTAACTCAAAAAGAAGTATTGGTCAATTTTAACAATTCGTGGGTCTTCAATGCCCATGCGCTCTTGCGGACCTTCCGGAGAAACTACTGGCTTCTGCTCACGCACTTCAATAGTAAGTGGATCCGACAACAAACAGTGCCCTAGTGTTGAAACCATATTGCTTGAAACCGCTCTGTAAAACATATGTATTTGTCCATTAAATGTGATGACCGCTGGATTCAAAACCCCTTTTGCTTCAAAAGCAAGTTCTGTTCTTTCTAGTACAATTCCTGCTCTTTCTATTAGCAACATAGGGTCAATGCCTCGCTTTAAAAATGGTTGGCTGAATGATACACAGCAGTCGCTTCATTAGTTGTTTCATTTTGTTTTTCTTCTGTTGCTCCTGCTTTGTTCATGGCCAAAAGCAATTGTTCAGCCAATAGATGCAGCGCACTCTTTACAACAGGTGATTTGATTCCCATTTGGTTCGTCAAAGCATCCCATAAATGGCTGTATCCTTGCACTTTGGTTTGCTCATCTTGTGATGGAGCCGTTAAAACCTGTTTTACCGTTTCGGTTAAGGCTTGAATCGGAGAGAAGAGTTGCCTAACTTCTTCTAGGTTTTCGACTAGATCTTTTTCCTGGAGATTTTGTAATTGATACAAACTACTTAGTTGATTTTCAAGTTCATTGATAGTTTTCATGGCTTTTGTATTAAAAAAACTAAAAGGCGTCCTGATACATCTGTTTGAGCAACCTGCTTTGCAAGCGTTGTTTGATAAGCTTGGCAGCAAAAAGCACCACAAGTAAAAGGATGCATCCGATTGAAGCGGCTAACAGTCCAAAACCAACAGCATAATTTTGCAGAATATCTGAAAAATAAAAACCTAGGGCCAAGCCTGAAAAAGCCAGAAACAAGGCTAAAAGCAAGCCTATAAAAAGCTGCAAGAGCAACATGGAGCTCATCATTACTGTGCGCTTGAGTATCTCTAACTTGACAATTTCTGTAGTTGTTTTGACATATTGCTTGAGTTGCTCACTCATTTCTGTAAGGGTTTGATCTGGTTTCATAGTGCTTTTAATTTATGGAGATAAAAAAACCAGCGCGAACGCTGGTTTTCGCTCGAACCTTTAAGCTTTCTCAGCAAGCTCCTTTTTGTCATTGGCAAATCCCATGGTATGAGAGAGGTCGCTGGCAAGTTTTTTGGCTCCGCCTGACAGCTTGTGACGCGTAACACTCCCTTTGTCTGGTGCGAAGAGCACGCCAAGTAAGGCGCCTACAGCCGCTCCAGCTACAGCAAGTGTAACATAAGTTGAGGTGTTTGTTTTTGGAGTTTCCATGATTGAAAAATTTAAAAAGTGAATAAATATTGTTTATATCAAATTTATATAATGCTTAATTACAGTTATTTACATATTTATATATAAAGTTTGTATTTAAATCAGAATGTACTCCAACCAGCGTCTGCCACCAAGATTTCTCCATTGATCATCGAAGACTCATCAGAAGCCAAAAACAATACAACTTCAGCTATTTCTTTTGGCTTTCCAACCCTCGGATTCAACTTCATGCCATTCACTAATAATTCATTCATTTCTGCAGAAACTTTTGAATAATCAATTGAGTTGCCAATATTGGTCTCTATAGCGCCAGGAGCCACTGCATTACAGCGCAAACCAGCATCGGCATACAAATAGCCGGTGTTTTTCGTGAGGCCATTCAAGGCAAACTTGCTCGCTGTATAAGCCGCGCCCGCTCTGGCACCTTGCACACCTCCAATTGAACTAATATTGATAATGTTCCCTTTTTTATGGTGCAAAAAATGCGGGATCAAGAGGCGCATCAACATAAATGGCCCTCTTAAATTGACATTCATGATCCGATCCCATTGAGAATTGGTAACATCAGCAACCGCTTCGAAATTATCCATCACTCCGGCATTGTTGACCAAGATTTGAATGTGACCAAATTCTTTGATGGCATTGCTCACCAATATTTCTATTTCTCTTTCTTTGGTGATGTCACAAAGAATGGTGTGCAAGCGAGTTCCTTTTTGTGGTGCTTCTTGCTGCAAGGCATCGAGTGCAGAGCTATTGATATCTGTGGCAATTACTGTACAATCTTCTTGTAAAAATCTGTAGGTAACATCTCGGCCTATTCCGGATGCGGCGCCTGTAACTATGGCTACCTTAGCGTTAAGTTTTCCCATTTTAGTTGATATTGATTAAATAAAAAGTGTGTATTGATTGTACACAAAGGTGTACTTAAATACATGGCTCTACTTACGGCATTCTGTTTTAGATTTACATAAATCGCACCTTGCATTTTTTCAAATTTCTCTCGTCTTTTTACAACTCACTTTTTTCAATTCACCCGACTTTGGCACATGGAAAATTTTGAAAACCAAACCGGACTCAGTCCTAATAAGGTCAAGGAACTACAAAAGAAATACGGTAAAAATTTAAATAGTACGGCTCAAAAAAGTACTTTTCTCAAGCAATTGCTGCAAATTGGGTCCGATCCACTTTTTTTACTTTTAATCCTTTGTGGCCTGCTGTATTTTTTACTCGGCGATTTTCAAGCAGGCAGTATCTTTCTGGGTTGGACCCTCCTTGTTGCCATGAGTAGTGTTTATCAGCAATACAGGACACAACATGCCTTAGCTGCCCTGCAACAATTGGCCCCAGAACGCAGCCATGTAATTCGGGCAGGAGTAGCGCAGCAGATAAATAGCGAAGATTTAGTGCCCGGTGACCTCATGCTACTTACTGAAGGAAATCGTTTGGCAGCTGATGGCGTATTATTAGGCTCATCGGTGTTATCTGTAGATGAATCCATTCTAAGCGGGGAAGCACTGGCGGTTCAGAAGTCTAAGGACAACAAGCAACTATTTAGCGGCACATTAGTAGCAAAAGGACGCGGACTGATGCGCGTAACGGCTATAGGCAAGAACTCAAATATTGGCAAAATCAATGCACTTTTAAACGCCGAAACTAGCCTTGAACGCTCTCCGATTAAAAAACAAATACAAAAATTAGTTAGGGTTCTGCTCGTCATCGCACTGCTCGTTTGCACTTTTATTACAATTACATATACGGTCATGCGCTCGGATTTCATGAGTGCCTTTCTGAACGGACTTGCCGCTGCAATGGCCATTTTACCTGAAGAATTCCCGTTGGTTTTTGGCCTTTTTATTAGCCTTGGAGCTTGGCGCATGACCCGACAAAAAGTGCTCACTAGAGAGCTTGGCGCCATTGAATGGCTAGGAGCAATTTCAGTGTTATGCACCGACAAAACAGGCACTCTCACTGAGAATAACATGAGTGTGCATACGTATAGCGCTGAATTTAAAAATCAATTTGTTCAAAGCATACAACAAAAAAGCCAAGCAGTACAAAATTTAGAACGTTGCGCAATACTTGCCACACCCAAGCGCAGCCACGATGCCATCGAAAAGGCCATCCGTCAGCAAATTACTAAACCTAAAGACCTCAATTCTTTTGAGCTCATTCATGAATACGAACTCACAAGTGACTGTTTGGCCATGACTTTAGTATATAAAAACATGGATAACGATGCTGAAGCCTACTGCAAGGGGGCTCCTGAAACCGTTTTAAAGCTCTGTAAGCTCACAGAACAGAAAATACAAGTACAATTAGATCAAATAGAACAAATGGCCGCACAAGGCTTAAGAGTACTTGGTTTTGCAAGTGCTCAATGGACTTCAGTTCCTTTACCCAAAACCCAACAAGAATTTCTTTTCGAGTTTAAAGGATTTATTGGTTTTGAAGATCCGATTAGAACGGGGGTTCAAAAAGCGGTTCTAAAATGTCAGCAGGCGGGTATTCGGGTACTCATGCTTACCGGAGACTACCCGACAACCGCACTCAGTATAGCCAAACAAGCTGGATTTAAGGAGCCAATAGAAGTGGTTTTGGGAAACCGTGCCAATTTTAAAGAAGCTTTACAAAAAGCAGCCAGAAACCCTACTTATTCAATTTTTGCTCGTATCAGACCCGAACAAAAGCTACAACTTGTCGAGGCACTGCAAGCTAATGGTGAAATCGTGGCCATGACCGGTGATGGTGTTAACGATGCGCCAGCCTTAAATGCAGCTGACATCGGTATCTCAATGGGAAAGAGGGGGTGTGACGTTGCACGGGAAGCCTCTGCTTTAATTTTACTCGATGACAATTTTACGCATATTGTTAGTGCCATTCATCTAGGCCGAAATATCTTGGATAAACTACAAAAAGCGCTCTTGTATATCTTGGCCATTCATGTGCCAATCATTGGGCTTTCTATTTTGCCAGCGATCTTTCAGTCGGTGCCCGTTTTACTCATGCCCATGCATATTGTATTACTCGAATTACTTATTGACCCCATCAGCACCCTCGCATTTGAATCTGCAGCAGCCGAAGAAGACCTCATGGAAAAACCACCCCGAAACCCCCAAGAAGCATTTTTTGGACCTCGCATTCTGATGCAAAGTGTACTTTATGGCCTGGTCGTTCTACTCTGTGTTTGCGCAACGCTTTTTACTGCAACACTCACCCATGAAAAAGCAACTGTGATCAGGGCTTTGTGTTATGGCACCTTAATGTCTGCTAACTTATTGTTGGTATTGGTTGTGCTGTCGCGCTCAAAAAGCCGTTGGCAAACCCTCAAAAGTAGTAAAGCAATCATTTGGATCATTTTTGGTTTTGCAATACTAGCGCTGGGCCTAACCTGGAGTCTAGGATATCTTCAAAAGCTCTTTGCCTTTGAGCTACCAAAGTGGCCAGCTATGCTCTACGCATTTGGCTACGCCTTGTTAGCCGCGTTTTGTCTGAGTGCATTAAAAAAACAATTTTCAAAAAAAAGCCTCAACGAATTGAGGCTTTCTAAATCGGCTAATTGAAAATGTGTTTATTGCAAATCAAAGCGGTCTGCCATCATGACTTTCGTCCAAGCCGCCACAAAATCTTTCACAAATTTCTCTTTGGCGTCCGCACTTCCGTAAACTTCGGCTATCGCGCGCAATTCTGAATTAGAACCATAAATGAGATCAGCGCGGCTTGCGGTGTAAACAATGGCACCTGTTTTGCGATCGCGTCCTTCAAATAGTTCTTGATTGGCATCTGTAGGCTTCCAAACGATGTTCATATCGAGCAAGTTTACAAAGAAATCGTTGCTCAAAGTACCCACTTTCGTAGTGAATACACCTTTATTTGAATCGTCGAAGTTCGTACCTAACACACGCATTCCACCCACTAAAACCGTCATTTCAGGAGCAGTAAGACCCAATAATTGCGCCTTGTCCACCATGAGTTCTTCTGTGGTAAAAGTATATTGGGTTTTCTTGTAGTTTCTAAATGCATCAGCCATAGGCTCCAATACAGCAAATGAATTCACATCTGTTTGCGCTTGTGTGGCATCCATTCGGCCTGCCACAAATGGCACACTAACATTTACACCTGCATTCTTAGCAGCTTGCTCTAGTGCAGCAGCACCACCAAGTACAATAAGGTCTGCTAAAGAAACTTTTTTACTCGCATTTTTAGCATTGAAGTCTTTCTGAATTTGCGTGTACACACCAAGCACTTTATTCAATTGTGCTGGATTATTTACTGCCCAAGAACGCTGCGGCTCGAGTGCAATGCGAGCGCCATTGGCACCACCCCTGCGATCAGAATCGCGGTAAGTGGAAGCAGATGCCCATGCAGTTTCCACAAGTTCACTAATGCTCAGACCTGATTTCATAATTTGTGCTTTTAAATTCGCGATATCTGTAGCGTCAATTAAAGCATGATTAAGCGCAGGAATTGGATCTTGCCAAATGAGATCTTCTTTTGGCGCCTCTGGGCCGATGTAACGCGTGCGTGGGCCCATGTCGCGGTGTGTGAGTTTGAACCACGCTTTAGCAAATGCTTCTTCAAACGCTTTTGGGTCTTCCATGAATTTCTTTGAAATTGGCCCATAGATTGGATCAAAGCGCAAGGCGAGGTCCGTGGTCAACATGGTTGGTTTGTGCTTCACGTTCGGATCAAATGCATCCGGAATGATTTTATCTTCCGTTTTTGCCACCCACTGCTTAGCACCTGCTGGGCTTGTTGTGAGTTCCCATTCATAACCAAATAAAATTTGAAAATAGGAATGCGTCCAACGCGCAGGTTGGGTCGTCCAGGTTACTTCTAGACCAGATGTGATGGCATCTTTTCCTTTTCCGCTCTTGTAGCTTGAGGTCCAACCAAATCCTTGCTCTTCAATAGCAGCAGCCTCTGGCTCCGGACCAACATGTGAAGCAGGGCCTGCACCGTGTGTTTTACCAAAGGTGTGTCCACCAGCAATAAGTGCCACTGTTTCTTCATCGTTCATTCCCATGCGCCCAAAAGTTTCGCGGATGTCTTTTGCTGAAGCAAGTGGATCAGGGTTTCCGTTCGGTCCTTCTGGATTCACGTAAATGAGCCCCATTTGAACGGCAGCTAATGGGTTTTCCAGTAAACGTCCTTCGCTGTAGCGTTTGTCATCTAAGAACTTGGTTTCTTTTCCCCAGTACATATCTTGCTCAGGCTCCCATACATCGGCACGACCTGCTGAAAAACCGTAGGTTTTGAATCCCATTTCTTCTAAGGCGACATTTCCGGCCAATACCATGAGGTCGGCCCAAGAAATTTTGTTGCCATATTTTTGCTTCACTGGCCATAGAAGGCGACGAGCTTTGTCGAGATTTCCGTTATCCGGCCAGCTATTCAAGGGCGCAAAGCGCTGTTGGCCAGCAGAAGATCCACCGCGACCATCTCCGGTGCGGTAAGTCCCGGCGCTGTGCCAAGCCATTCTGATAAACAGAGGTCCGTAGTTACCGAAATCTGCAGGCCACCAATCTTGCGATTCAGTGAGCACCTTTTTGATATCGGCTTTCAAAGCATAGTAATCAAGACTTGAAAATGCTTTTTCATAGTTAAAATCAGCTCCCATCGGATCAGACATACTAGAATGTTGACGCAAAACGGTCAAGTCTAACTGATTTGGCCACCAATCGCGGTTGGTATTCCCGTTAGGATTTACCACAGGATTCACATGAGCACCGTGTCCTGCAGGAGGAGGAGTTGTGGCCCCATGCATCACCGGGCATTGCCCTGCAGGTGGCGGTGGCGGTGGAGGAGGGGTGTTTTTCTTTCCTTTTTGAGCTGACAAGTTCAAAGCCAAGCCAAAACTCAGGAGTAAATAAACTTTTTTCATAGCATATCGATTAATGTTGCCTCAAAAATAGGTCACCTAATCAATCGATGGCATCAATAGTGTTTATATATAAATAGAAATTATTTATAAGGAAATAAAGCTGAGTACAATTGGAAAATGATCCGAAGGATACGAGCGTTCAAAAGTATCCTGAAGCACTTCGTATTTGATTTGCACTAAGGAAGGACTCCCAAAAAAATAATCGATGATTTTATCGTCAGTGTTGGAAATTGTAAAAGCATTAAATGTTGGGCCTGAACACAATTCCGGATGGCGCATTCCGCATGATAAATCTTTGAATGATTTTCTAAGATTCACGATAGGAAATGAATCGGGCTCCGCATTGAAATCGCCCATCAACAAAATAGGAGCGGGGTATTTTTGCTGAAGCGCTGTGTATTTTTCCTGAAGCAACTGTGCTGATTGTAAGCGTGTTGCTTCACCAATATGATCAAAGTGCGTATTAAAAACCCACAATAATCGATGGTCGAGTTTACTTTCAAGTAGCGCATAGGTGCAAATCCTGTTCAGCGCTGCATCCCATCCTTTAGAAGGCTTTTCAGGCGTAAGTGAAAGCCAAAAAGTGCCGCTTTGCTGACAAACATAGCGCGTGGTGTCGTAAAAAATTGGAGAGAATTCACCAGCTGTTTGCCCGTCATCGCGTCCAACTCCGATAGGAAGATAGGAGCGAAGTGCCGCTTTCAAATCTGTAAATTGGGAATAGAGCACTTCCTGAAACCCTATAATGGTTGGTGCTTGGGCTTTGAGTTGAGCGATAATTGGAATTTTGCGCGCTGCCCAATCTGAAGCCATCTCTGTATGTCCATCATAGCGAATGTTATAGGAAAGCACCTTGTGCTGCTCGGGTTGAGCAAAAACAAGAAAAGGCAAAAATACCAACAGGAACTTTAGCAGCATGTTTGAGAATGATGTATACTCAAAAGTAGCTTTTATTTTGCTTGTTTAGTTTGAATGCTTTTCAAGACAATTGATCGTTTAAAAAAAGAAAATTCATTCAACATGAATTTGACTTATGATATAACAGCAAAACTTTAATACTGAAAAAACAAACTTACCTCACGATGTTTTGTTTAACGTTTAATCAATTAATTTAAACAAAATGAAAAAAATTAAACTCTTATCTTTCTCCTTACTTGCCACAGGCTTGCTTTGGACAAATCAACTCGATGCACAAACGAATGTTTTTGATAACGTTATTGCGGCTTCACCTAATCACAATTTACTAGAAGCAGCAATTGTAGAAGCAGGTCTTGTGAGTGCGCTTCAAAACCCGAGTGCAACGTT
This sequence comes from uncultured Lishizhenia sp., assembly GCA_964590425.1. GTDB lineage: Bacteria > Bacteroidota > Bacteroidia > Flavobacteriales_D > Crocinitomicaceae > UBA952. The sequence goes on from CAZPWB010000046.1 coordinate 12,063, forward strand.
AACTGTATTTGCACCCGATGACCAAGCTTTTACAAATTTAGCTACCGCCTTAGGAACTAATGTAAACAGTCTACTGGCCTTGCCAAATCTTCAAGACATTCTTCTTTACCATGTTTTAGGAGCTGTTGTTCCGTCGTCAGCTGTGGTCAATGGTGCAATTGTTCAGCCTTTGAGCCCTACAAATACACTAAAAATTACAGCTACTGCTGGAGGTAGTGTTTTTGTAAACCATGCTCAAGTTACAGCGGTTGATCTTTTTGCAGCTAATGGTGTGGTTCACGTTTTAAATAATGTAGTTCTTCCTGCTGAGACAGTTGCCGATGTAGCTATTGACAATGGGTTTACTACATTAGTTGCTGCAGTAGTTCAGGCAGAATTACTTCCTGCCTTAACCAACCCACTCAGCGACCTCACAGTTTTTGCACCAAATAATGCTGCATTCGAGGATCTAGCAGATGAGGCAGGAATTACAATAGCCGAATTGTTAGGGATACCAGAATTGGCTGAAATCTTGTTGTATCATGTGCTAGGTACCGGTGTTCCTTCATCGGCCGTTACCAACGGGGCTATCGTTCAGCCGTTAAGCACTCTAAATACGCTAAAATTAACTAAAACAACTTCCGGTAATGTTTACGTAAATCAAGCTGAGGTTATTGCTGCAGATATTACAGCTTTCAATGGTGTTGTGCATGTTTTAGATGAAGTTGTTTTACCTATAGAAACTGTCGCAGATTTAGCAATTAACAACGGTTTTTCAACGCTAGTTAGCGCAGTAGTAAAAGCTGAATTATTGCCTGCATTATCCGAGCCCTTTTCACAATACACCGTCTTTGCACCGACAAACCAAGCGTTTGACAACCTAGCTACAGCACTAAACACTGATATTAATGGTTTACTTGCATTACCAGATTTAGCAGACATTCTTTTATATCATGTACTTGACGAGGCTGTTTTTTCAACGCAATTAGTCGCAGGGCCGGTTGAAACGCTTTCTGGTGAAGATATCATTGTTTCATTAACAGGTGGTGGTGTTAAAATCAACGATGCAAATGTTGTTTTAGCCGATGTTGAAGCTGATAATGGCATTGCACATGTGTTAGACAAAGTTTTACTAGATACATTCCTCGGTATTCATGAGAATCAAACACTATCATTCAGTGTATATCCTAACCCTGCACAAAACGAAATTCAAGTTGCTGGTGTTGATGGAATTATTTCTGTTGCGGACATGAGTGGAAAAATTCTAATCACTAAGGAACTGAATAACAATGCTATTGATATTTCAACTCTTTCTGCTGGCAGCTATATTGTTTCAGTAGAAAACAATGGTAAATCCGGAAAACAATTATTGATCAAACAATAACGGACCCTTAATTGAATGAAAAGCCACTCTGTTTGGGTGGCTTTTTTTATTGGCTATTTGTGCCGTCTCATTAGGAATGGATATTGGGCGTAACGATCAAGAAAACGTTTCTTGAGTTAGCATTTTATCCCTTTAATTTTTGAAACTTTTGGGAGAGGTAGTACATCCCAACACCGAAAGAAACGCCACTAAGGATCAAGAGTTGAGCAAAAAGACCTTCGGCACTGAATGATAGTTTTAAAAGAATTGTAGAAATTACAAAACTGGAATTGCGCATGATGAGTGCATAATCGTCTGTGTAGAAAAGCGAGAGCAACAATATAAGCACATCACTTACAATCAACAAGGAAAAAAAGTGATCGAAAAAGATGCCATTCAAATTCAAAGCTGTACCTAAAGTATAATTGCCAGCAGCATGCAGCAAATAATCAGCGAGCGAATACACACCTAGAAATAAAGAACTGATCAGCAACAAAACTGTAATGATTTTCTTAGAACGAATAAAGCGCTGAACCGACTGCAATTCAGGCTCTTCTGTCTCTTCATGCAGAGGTCTAAACCGATTACAGAGTTTGTAAAAAATATAAATCAGCAGAAATACCAATACCACAGTTATTAAATCGCCAAGTAACTTATTGTACGCTCCGTGTTCAGGCCATTGTTGCGCTAAAGGCAAGTGGGTGATGTCTTTAAAAACACCCCTGATCAAGATAAGGGTCATAATTTCGTACTGCTTACCAATGTAGATACTTGTGGACTTTGGCAAATAATAAAGTAACAGAAAAGCTTCGAAAACTAGTAAAAAAGAAAAGGGCGTATAAAGCGCGTTAATAGGACTCGAAAACAATTTATCGGCAGGCCCCTGCCAAACATATTGATGCAAAAGGTACAAGCCAAGATGTCCTAGAAAACTAATAATGGCAACATATAACACCGCTTTACTTAACTTCTCCTTGAAGGCCGGCGTTAGTAAATAGTGAAAGTTTTTTAAGTGATTCATTATTAGCAATTTATGCTAATATAGGGTTTTAAATGTACCCTTTCACATTCAAGAAAAATATAACTAAAACTGATGGCTATGAAAACGCTCAACTTCAGCAATCATGCTGTGGTAATAGCGGTACCATTTGCCTTGTCCAAGCTGCTTTGCCTTTTGATGGATTGGGTTTTTCGCCCATTCGGCAATGGCCTCTTTATTTTGCCAATAGCTGATAAACATCCCACGCCCTTCGTGCTTCATGCTTTCATACCCTAAAAACCCAGGAATTTGCTTCACTAGTTCTAAGGTCTCGGTGTCGTAGGTTTCATATCCGTCCAAATCATCACTCAAGTAATAATTGAAAATAGAGGCGTAAAAAGGTGCTTGGGGCGGGGTGGGGGTGTACCAGTTGATCATAAAATGCTAATCCTTTAAAATTCTTTGCAACTGTTCTTTCGCTTGCTCAATATGACGCAATTCATGTTGAATGATGATGTCAAAAACCGTATCTAATTCATAAACAATGACTTTGCTTGCCGGAGAATGAATCACTGTTTTATTTTGAATGAACGGTGCGGCTAATTCTATGTAGCGCTTTAAATCCTGATGATGCGCCGTAAATTGAACAATAATATCGTGTAACACTGTAGCTTCCTTAGGCTCCCAAACTGGAAATGTCTTCATCTTTTTTTGACGACTAGGTTCAACAGATTGCTTGACAAAGCCCCCTAAAAATTTAACGATGAATTGAAATCGACCGTGAAAAGGACGTTTGTAGACATTTTGATTAAGCTGATCAATGATCGGATAATAACTTGAGTTGATTAAAATCAGATGTTCAATATTTTGAGCAATACTCCAATGAGCACCATCGGATTGGTTTAGCTGCTCATGCGTTAAATGACCAAATAAATCTTGGACTAATTTCGTGTTTGAATCAATTTGTTGAAGAAGGTTAGTCATGTTGAATTAAAAATTTGGATGGTTCAAAAAGTTAAATGAATTCCCAACTCACTAAACCAATGATAGAAAACAAGGTTAGCAACCAGTAATGCATTGTTTTTAGTTTCATTTTATTTAAATAATAATAACAGCGCCTGTGTCACCATCCTGATGCAGCAATAAAAGAGCCGCACTGTTTTAAAGTATTTCAATCCTAAATTAACAAATCATTTGTAAACAATTGTTGATGAAGAATGACCTCATTTTCTAGTTTATGATCTACCAACCAATTAAGGAACGCATTTATTCTTTCCACATTCATGATGCCGCATGTATCTTCGTTTCCAAAATAAGGACTCGTCATTGCTAATGATCGCGACAAATCAATATTTGCAAGGTCATCAGCAGTAAGATGCTGTCTAAATAAGGAAATAGCCTCAGTAGAATTTTTTTGCGTAAACAAGTATCCTTTTCTAGTGGCATTAAGAAAACGAATGCAAAGCTCTTCGTTTGAATTTATAAATTGTTGTTTTGTCAAGACTACCGGTGAATAACCATATGGAATATCAAAATCTTTTAAGAAAAACCGATTCAGCTCGATTCCTTTTTGGGTTGCCTCAACACCTTCCCAATTGTCAAAAATCCATGTAGCATCTGCCTTTCCTTCTAAAATAGTGTTCCAAATTCCGAGTTTTTCGGGGTAAACAATATTCATGGTTCCGAAGCCACCATCATTAATCACCAATTGTCGGACAATATGATCCTCATAACGGGCTTTATAAGATGCATAGGATTTGTGATCGAGATTTTTGGGATGATTAATCTTTGAATCTGCCAACGTAACAATACAACTCAAATCTTCTTGAAGAATTGCAAATACGGCCATAGCATCGACTTTATTTTTCTTGTTATTCAGACTAATTACTGTCTCAAAAGGAGCTATCGCAAAATCAACCAGATTGGTTTCTAATTTTTTTCCTGGTGTCAGACTATAATTGTCATCCATCGGATTCAGAATTTCAAGTTGAATTCCATGCTGCTCATAAATACCTAAATACTTTGCCACATAAAATCCAATATGATTTATGTTTGGCGTCCAATCTAAAGCAAGGCGAATTTGTTTCATACTTTTAATGCATTATAAAAATTGTTTACAAATCAACTAAACGTCATATAATACCTCATAGTTCGTGGCGAATGCGATAAAAAAACTTAGTACAATCATTAAAAGAATTTCTAACTTTTCTTTGTACCCGTTAGTGATGAAGCAAAGTGTTGTTGGGCTAACTCATTTATTTTAAGTACATTTAAGTTGAGCTCAATCCTCTCTAGAATACAAAAACAACAAACATTCTTCAAGTTTTATTGTTTTAGGCAGGTAAAGTTTACAAACTGAAAATCAAATTGATGCGTCCATTCGCTTTATTCATTTTCTTGTTGTTAGAAGTCTTAAGTTTTGCGCAGCAAACCTTGCAAAATAACAACTGGATGTTTGGTGCAACGACAGTAGGGT
>CAZPWB010000047.1:0-12498 GCA_964590425.1 uncultured Lishizhenia sp.
GATCCACTATTGCACAAATTAATCGTTAAAATTCACCTTCAAAAAAATGGTGATTTCGTCCTTCTTCCGTTTCTAGGAGATCATAAAATCATCTTTGGAGCAGCGCCAAATTCTGAACTTGTCCAAGACAAATTCGAAAGACTGAAGCACTTCTACAAAGAGGCGCTACCGCACGAAGGTTGGAATAAATACAAAGAAATAAGTGTCAAATATGAAGGACAGATCGTTTGCAGAAAAAGATAAAGCGCCAGAAGTGAAGCGTACGCGTGTTGTTGTAGGTCTTGATATCGGGACCACCAAAATCGCTTGCTTTGTAGGTCGCAAGAATGAGCACAACAAAATCGAAATCATTGCCATGGGTAAAAGTGAATCCTTAGGCGTTATGAGAGGTGTTGTGTCAAATATCGAGCGAACTGTTCAATCTATCAACGCAGCTGTCGAAGCGACACAAAGCGCTGTTGATGGCAACCTTAAAATTAAAAATGTACACGTTGGTATTGCTGGGCAACACATCAAAAGCAAGCAACACCGCGGTATCTATACCCGCAGAACCGTAAACGGAGAAATCTCACAAGCCGACATCGACTCTTTCGTAGACGACATGTACCAATTGGTCATGAATCCGGGCGAGGAGATCATCACCGTTATTCCGCAAGAATACATCGTTGACGGCGAGCCAGAAATCAAAGATCCAATCGGTATGGGCGGTGTTCGTTTGGAGGCTAACTTCCACATCATCAGTGGCCAAGTAACCAACGTAACCAATATCACGCGCTGCATTGAGCGTTCAGGCCTCAGTGTCAAAGACATCATCTTAGAGCCAATTGCTTCTGCTGAGTCTGTACTTTCTGAAGAAGAAAAAGAAGCCGGAGTTGTTTTGGTTGACATTGGTGGTGGTACTACTGACGTCGCTATTTTCCACGATGGTCTCATTCGCCACACAGCCGTTATTCCTTTTGGAGGCAACGTGATTACACAAGACATCAAAGAAGGCTGTCGCATTATGCAACGCCAAGCAGAAATGCTCAAAGTAAAATTTGGTAGCGCTTTAGCTTCTGAAAGCAAGGAAAACGAAGTTGTTTGTATTCCAGGGCTTAAAGGTCGCGAACCGAAAGAAATTACCCTTCGCAATTTGGCCAGCATTATTCAGGCCAGAATGGAAGAAATCATCGAATTAGTGAATCTCGAAATCAGAAATTCTGGCTACGAGAAAAAACTCATCGGTGGAATTGTTGTTACCGGTGGTGGTTCACAACTCAAGCACCTCACTCAACTCATCGAATACCTCACAGGAATGGATGCCCGTATTGGTTATCCAACTGAGCACTTGGCTAATACCAATGACCTCGACAAATTGGCGAGTCCAATGTTTGCAACTGGTATTGGTTTGGTACTCAAAGGTTTTGAAACTGTTGAAGCAGCGCTCCCTTGGGAACAAAGCAAAGCTGATGCAGCTCAGGCCTCAGACGTCCAAGATGAAAAGCACCAAGAAAAAATCATTACACACTCGAACATAGAACGTCGTGGAAAATTCTTCAATCGCATCCTAGATCCGCTCAAGAGTTTTTTCAACGATGAAGACGATCAAGATATTTAGCAAGCAACTAGAAAAGAAACCGAACAATGGAAATGGAATTTGACCTCCCTAAGCACGACAAACCACAAGCGCAATCGATCATCAAAGTTATTGGTGTAGGTGGCGGTGGATCGAACGCCGTGAATCACATGTACTTGCAAGGAATTGCAGGCGTTGACTTCATCGTTTGTAACACCGATTGCCAGGCGCTTGATATTTCTCCTGTACCCTTTAAAATTCAATTAGGCCCAAACCTAACTGAAGGGCGTGGAGCTGGTATGATCCCAGAAGTAGGGATGAATGCCGCGATGGAAAATATCCAAGAAATCCGCGAATTGTTGTCAAAAGACACCAAAATGGTTTTTGTCACGGCCGGAATGGGTGGCGGTACCGGTACCGGTGCTGCGCCTGTTATTGCGCAAGTGGCACGTGACCTCGGAATTTTAACTGTAGGTATCGTTACTGTACCTTTCAATTTTGAAGGTCGTAAAAGACGCCAGCAAGCTGAAGAAGGTCTAGAGCGCATGCGTCAGAATGTAGATACACTCCTCATCATTAACAACGAAAAATTGCGTGAGTTCGGACGCAATATGTCGTTGTCAGAGGCTTTCTCTCATGCCGATGACGTTTTAACTGTTGCTGCCAAAGGTATTGCTGAAGTTATTTCTGTTACTGGTTCAATCAATGTTGACTTCAACGATGTCAATACCGTGATGCGTAACTCTGGCCACGCCATTATGGGTAGTGCCATTGCCTCCGGAAAAGACCGCGCTATTCAAGCCGTTCAAGCGGCCCTTAGCTCACCGCTTCTCAACGACGACAATATCAGTGGCGCGCGTTATGTCCTCTTGAACATCAGTTATGGTGATCAAGAAGTCATGATGGATGAAATCACTGAAATCACTGACTACATTCAAGAAGCGGCAGGTTCTACCGCAGATGTCATTTGGGGTCATGCCAAAGACGCTTCTTTAGCAGATCAACTCAGTATCACAATTATTGCCACTGGTTTCTCTTCTTCATCTGTTTCTACCTATGCACAAGCACCAGAAAGAACAGTTGTAGTTCTTGAAGAGGAGCAAAAACAAGAAATTGTGGCGCCCTTGAGTTCTCCTTTTGAACGCATAGCAACAGCTCCAATCGCTGAAGCATCTAATGAACCGTTCATCAAAGAAGTACAGGCGGAAGTTGCACCTAGTGCACCGATTTTTACACCGGCTGCTGCTGAACCAGAAAAAACAACTTTCAATCTTTACGACGAGCCTGCTATTGAGCCAGTTGCAGAAGTAGAACCTGCACAAACGCAAGCAGCCATGACTTGGGATGTTTTTGATGTGCAAACAGAAGCAACACCTGCTGCAGCATCTTACACTTCCCCGGTTCAAGCTTTTGAAGAAGCACCAGTTGTCAAACACATTTTGGAAGACGAAGCGATTCAAAAAGTAAATCTTGAAGAGCCAAAAAGAATGTTAAGCCCTGAAGAGCAAATGCGCAAAGTACAAGAGCGCGTTGCACGCATTCAAGAGTTTACATCAAAGCTCAAAAGACCAGAAGGCATCATTGAATTTGAAAATGAGCCTGCCTTTGTTCGCCGCAATATTGCTTTGCAACAGACACAACCGAGTGCTACTGAGCAAGTTTCTCGTTTTGGAATTGCACCAGATGCCAACGGAACTGCAGGTCTCAGAAACAATAGCTTTCTTCACGATAACGTTGACTAATCATGAGTTTTACAGAACGCATCAATGCGGACATCAAAAGTGCAATGCTGGCTAAAGAAAAAGAAAAATTAGCCGCACTCAGAGATATCAAGTCAAAATTATTGCTTGAGGCCACTTCTGGTGGTTCCTCAGAAGTTTCGGAAGAAACAGCCATTAAAATTTGTGTCAAGTTGCACAAACAAAGAATGGAAACACATGCACTCTATATTGCCCAAAATCGCGAAGATCTTGCTGCAGAAGAGTTATATCAGGCCCAAGTTATAGAGCAGTACTTACCTCAAATGCTTTCTGAAGCGGAATTGCGCGCCGAGGTGCTTGCAGCCAAGGCGAGCACAGGTGCCCAAGGCCCACAAGACATGGGTAAACTCATGGGTGTGCTTTCAGCCAAGTTAGCTGGAAAAGCAGACGGTAAAGCCATAGCTGCTATGGTAAAAGATGTATTGGCCCAATAGCCATGAAAACAGCACTTGCCCAATTAATTTGCACACTGAATCAACGTGGCTGGTCACCGGCGACGTCAACGAATTATTCGTTCATCGACGAACACCAACAATGTTGGGTTTCTAGATCAGGTGTCAATAAGGCAGATTTCACTGAGCATGATTTCATGACCATCGATACAAGTGGAATAGGAATAGGTGCTTATCATGGTGTGAAACCCTCAGATGAAACACAAATCCACTTATGGATCTACCGAAATTTCCCAACGGCAAAAGTCATTCTACACAGCCATTCCAAATACCCGGTCCTGATTTCTCAATACAACGAACATCATTTTAATGTTCAAGGCTATGAGCTTCAAAAGGGTTTCAAGGGCTGTAAATCCCATCTAGACAGCATTCAAATCCCCATCATCGACAACGAACAAGACATGAATTTGCTTTGCGCAGCTTTAGATGACCGCCAGCCAGATATTCAGCACCATTGCTTTATCATTGCGGGGCATGGCACCTATGCTTGGGGTGAAAATATTTTTGAAGCGCAAAGGCATCTCGAGACTTTGGATTACCTTTGTGAATGTGAATTTTTACTCTAAAGATGGCAATTTTATCAGTACCAAATTCAGGTCTTGAGCTTCAAGACCCTGCAGCAATTCGAAGCTATCTCAATAATCTTGGTGTTTATTTTGATCAATGGCACTGTGATATTGAATTCCCTGACGACGCCACTCAAGAAGACATACTAGCTGCTTATGCAAAGGATCTAGATCCTTTTATGCAACAAGGTGGTTACCACACTGCCGATGTCATTTCTATTCATTCGGGTACACCAAATTACGATGCCATTCGTGCTAAGTTTTTAGCGGAACACATTCATACTGAAGACGAAATTCGCTTTTTTGTCGATGGACAAGGACTATTTTGGTTCAATATCGATGGCCATGAGGTGTTTAATGTCCTGTGCGAGCGCGGAGACCTCATCAGCGTGCCAATGGGTACCAAACATTGGTTTGATGCCGGAGCAGAAAAACCTTTTGTTAAAGCGATTCGTATTTTTACAGATATGTCGGGTTGGACACCGCACTACACTGAAGCTGGCACCGAGCAAGCTTTCATTGAATTTAAATTTCCAAAACGTGGATAAGCAAATCAAATATATTCTGACCGACATCGAAGGAACCACAAGCTCTGTGAGCTTTGTATATGAGGTGCTTTTTCCGTATTTCAGAGCACATATCCAAGACCTACCTAAACTTTCTCTTATCAATGAAGTCAAGCAGGCTTTTTCTGAAGTCATTGAAATCGTTGAACAGGAAGAAAACAAGCACATCACCACCACTGAAGAGGTGCTTGCTTATTTGCGTTTATGGAGTGAGCAAGACCGAAAGATCACACCGCTGAAAGCCCTTCAAGGTTTCATCTGGAAAAGTGCTTATGAGGCAGGTGATATCAAGGGTCACGTATATGAAGACGTGCCACCTGCACTCAATCAATGGCGGGTCAATGGTTTAAAACTCGGTGTATTTTCTTCGGGCTCCATTGCTGCCCAAAAATTACTCTTCCGTTACTCTGATTTCGGAGACCTCACTGCTCATTTCTCTAATCATTTTGACACCAATACGGGCTCAAAACAAGATGCAGAAACCTATAACAGCATAGCCAACTTTTTGGGTTTGGAAGCACAGGAGATTTTGTTTTTATCAGATGTTGTAGCTGAACTTGAAGCAGCTCAGGCTGCAGGTTTTCAAACTATCCAATTGCTCAGGTCAGGAACCCCTGCAGCATGGCCCCATACGGCCAATAGTTTTCTAGAAATTTAAAGTCCAACGGGCTTTCCCCAATTATTAGACACAAAAAAAGCCGCATCTAGCGGCTTTTCTTTTATTCAGAGAATTTCTTAGTTGTTGGTTGGTGCACCTGCATTGTTAACAGGCATTCCACTTTCTGGAGCAGGACCTACTTCACCTTTGATGCGGATCACTTTGTTTGGCTCGTTGATCGCATTAGAAGTGATGGTGACGCTCTTGTTGATTGGGCCCGGACGGTTTGTGTCGTATTTTACACGGATAGATCCTTTTGCACCTGGAGCGATTGGCTCTTTCGGCCATTCAGGAACAGTACAACCACAAGATCCTTTCGCATTGGAAATGATCAAAGGCTCGTCACCGGTGTTTTTAAATTCGAAGCTGCAATAAGGCTCACCACCATATTTGATGTTGCCGTAGTCGTGTACTTCTTTGTTAAATTCAATTTTAGCACCTTTTTCAATTTGTGCACTTACATTGTTCAAGCCAAGGATAGCCATTAATACAACGCCAAAAGAAAGCAATAATTTTTTCATGTGTTTTCAGTTTTACTATGGGAAAGTTAAGCAGCAATTATAGGAAAAAATCTTATTTAACACTTCATTAACATCTAGTCGCGCTTGAGCCAACCGCGTTTGATAAAGTAAGAAAGCAGGCCTACTCCAATCAAAATCATGATCAATACAACGGTGTAATAACCATATGGATACTCGAGTTCGGGCATGTATTTGAAGTTCATGCCATAAACTCCGACAATGAATGTGAGCGGAATAAAAATGCTACTTACAACCGTGAGTACTTTCATGATTTCATTCATGCGCTGACCTTGCGCTGCATAGTAAAGGTTCGATAAACTGTCTAAAATTTGCTTGTGCGCGTCAACATCTTCCAATAAACTGGTGCAACTATTGCGTAGATTTTTAAAATAATGTTTATTGGATGGATCAATTAATGGATGATCCATGTTTTCTAGTACAGCTAGCAAATCTTTTATCGGCTGAATTAATTTGCGCAACTCAATCAGTTCTCTTTTTTGGGTTTCGATTTCATGTAAAAGATGACTCTTCATGTTTGAATGAATACCCGCATCAATTACATCAATTTGGTCAGAGACTTCTTTAGTTTTGACAAAGATTTCATCTATCAGGGCATCAAGTAAGCGAAAAAGCAGAAAGTCACTTTTCTGACTTCTGATTTTCCCTTTTGATTTTTCAATTCTTTCGCGAACATCAGAAAAATGCTGTCCTTGATGATCTTGAAAAGATAACAGGAAACTTTTTCCAACTACAAAGGAGAGCTGTTCTGTCTCGGCAGCATTAGGAGCATTATTTCTTAAGGTATGGATTTGGAAGAACAGGTAGTTTGGATACTCTTCCACTTTAGATCGTCTTAATGGCAAAAAAATACTTTCCATACTCAGTTTGTCAAGTTTTAATTTTTGACAAAGCAACTCGAGGGCTTGACGGTCTTGTAGATTGTGAAAATTAAGCCAATAAACGTAATCAGTGTCTATGGCACTTGGTTCAAAGTCGGAACATATTTGATGAACCTCTTCATTTTGTACTGCAAAAAATTCTTGGCTATACTTATAGAGTTGTGCGTTTTTCACTTGGATTTCGGTTGAGACGTTTCAGCTGACAACCCACAACTTTTACACGCTGTATTTTTGGCAAAAAAGTGCTGATAAAAGCGGTATACCAAATAAATTAGAGCGCCTAAACAAAGTATGTATACGAGGATGTTTTGCATATTGAAAAGTACAAAATTATCTTAAGATAACAACTGAAATACTGTGAAAGCTCCTATGTAAGCAATGATCCCCATGAAGACTAGCTGAATAAGCGGCCATTTCCATGTTCTGGTTTCTCGTTTGACAACCGCAAGTGTAGCCATACACTGCATGGCAAAAACATAAAAGATGAGCAAAGACATTCCAGTAGCTAAGGTGTAGACAGGTTTGCCAGTGGCGGTTTTTTCTTCGCGAAGACGATTGATTAACCTTTCATTTGAACCGACATCTCCAACCGCATAAATAGTAGCTAAGGAACCTACAAATACTTCTCGAGCGGCAAAAGACGTGAGTAAAGAAATGCCAATTTTCCAGTCATAGCCAAGCGGTGCAATGACAGGTTCAATTGATTTTCCAAGATGCCCCATATAAGATCCAGAAAGGGCGGTGGCCGCATAAAGTTGTTCTTGTTTTTCAGGTTGTGCCTTCAAGTAGTGTTCACTTTTTTGCAGTGCCCCAAGTTGTTCTGTTCTAGAACTTGGTCCGAAAGACGCTAAAGCCCAAAGTAAAATAGAAATGGCTACGATAATTTTTCCGGCATCCGTAACAAAAAGTTTGACTTTTTCTAGGACTGTGATACCGACATTAGCCATTCTAGGTGCCTTGTATTCAGGTAATTCCATGATATGAAAACCCTTTTTTTCTTGTTTGAGAAGCACTTTTAAAAGGATTGCCGTGAATAACGCAAATAGAATACCCAGAAAATACAAGCTAAATAAAACCAATCCTTGTAAATTGAATACACCTAACAAATAAGTTTTAGGGATGACCAAGCTGATCAGCAGTGTATAAACCGGAATTCTGGCCGAACAGCTCATGAAAGGAGCCACTAAAATGGTAATGAGCCTTTCTTTCGGGTCGGAAATAGTTCTTGCAGACATTACACCGGGAATGGCACAAGCCACACTAGACAGCAAAGGCACAACGCTTTTGCCATTTAAACCAAAAGGCCGCATCAGACGATCCATGATAAAAACAACCCGAGATAAATAGCCAGTTTCTTCTAGTAACGCAATGAAAAAGAATAATATGGCAATTTGAGGCACAAAGACCAACACACCTCCAATACCAGGAATGAGCCCTTGTGCGAGTAGATTTGTAAAGAGCCCCACTGGTAATTTATTGGCAACAAATGTGCTGAAGTTCACAAATTGCTCATCAATGAAATCCATAGGGATAGCAGCAAATGTGAAAATCAATTGAAAAAGTAGCAGTAAGATGAGCGCAAAAATACCATAACCCCAAACCGGATGCGTCAGGATGTAATCTAGCTTGGTCGAAAAAGCAGTTTGATTTGTTTTTATACTTTGAACAAGAGCAACGCTGCGAATTTTATCGAGTCTGACACTAGCATCTGTTTGCTGTTGATCTTGATTTTGACTCTGAAGATCTTGGTTGCCTATGAATGCTTTTGTAGGCTTAGACGTATTCTGTGCAATACAAGTTAAAATTCTTTCTTTTCCGAGTTTGACGCGAGCATTTGTCTGAACCACTTCAATACCAGGGAAGAGGTCAAGAATTTTTTGGATATCAATTTGAAGGCCTTTCGCCACAGCGCGGTCCCACATATTGAGAATCAAAACAACTGGAATACCAAGATCATAGACCTGACTAAAAAACAAAAGATTGCGCTCGATTTGTGCCGCATCGGCTACAAACAAGATAAGCTCGGGGTGCTCAGGATGTGCCTTATTACACAATGTTTCTTGTACAATGGCCTCTTCAATTGATCGAGGAAAGATACTGTAGGTGCCAGGTAAGTCAACAATTTGATGAGATTCAGGACCAATTTGCAGGGTGCCCTTTCTCAATTCAACGGTAACTCCGGGGAAATTACCAACTTGCTGACGTAAGCCAGTAAGCATATTAAAAATAGAACTTTTTCCTGTGTTTGGATTACCGATTAACGCTATTTTCATGGCTTACAAAGCTAGTCAAATTTGCGTCATGCCGATTTGACTTCAATAAATCTGGCTTCATCTTTGCGAATCGAGAGTACGTTTCCGTTGCATTCAAAAGCAATAGGATCTCCAAAAGGTGCTTTGAACAGGGCCTTAACATATTGCCCTTGCGTCAAACCCATTTCAGTGAGCTTAGAAGCAAACGGTGAGGCTGAAATAGAGGTAATTTCTACGAGTTCATTAAGGGCTATGGTGTCCAGCGTATTTGGCATGCCCAAATTTACAATGCAGTTTGAAGAAATACTATACCATTTTTGTGGTATTTTAAATCATTCTAAATAACGCAATACAAAACGTGCAGTATTTCGGGTGCGTTGTTCGAGAATAATTTCCTTACCGTTGGTCATTTGATCGATGGTGTGTTGATCGTAGTGGCGGATAGTCACTAATTCTAGGCCTTCGTTATATCGGATGCTATATTTGGTGGTAAATGCCGCGTTGAGCGCTTCCATTTTAACCTTTTTACGATCAACCAAAATCGAGAAATTCAAGGCTGAGTTTTGCATGATGTTAATCGGAATTTGCAAGTGCGCCAAGGTTTCAAAAATGTCGCTGAGGTGCTTTTCAGCAATGAAAGAAAAATCTTTAGAGCTAATGGTCAGTAGCAATTGCTCCTTCTTGACGATAAATGAAGGAATTTTTGAATCGTGAAGCGCTGAACCCGATATTTGGGTGCCTTTTGCCTCTGGGTCCAAAAATGATTTCACATAAAGCGGAATATCTTTTTGCTGTAGTGGTTGAACGGTTTTTGGATGGATGACGCTCGCACCATAATAAGACAATTCAATGGCTTCCTTAAAAGAAATGTGTTCGAGTAACTGTGTATCAGAGAAGTACTTAGGGTCGGCGTTGAGCATACCAGGCACATCTTTCCAAATGGTGACATCTTTGGCAGCGCAACAATAAGCTAAGATTCCAGCTGAATAGTCAGAGCCCTCTCTTCCTAGCGTTGTGGTGAAACCCTCTGAAGTATGACCAATAAAACCTTGTGTCATCAAGATATCATGTGTTTCAAGAAGAGGCAGCACCTGTTGTTGACAAAGCGCTTCGGTTTTTGGCCAATCTACCTGTCCTTCTTGGTATTTGTTGTCGGTTCTAATGATACTTCTCGCATCAAGCCATTGGCTATTAAATCCTTGGTCAAGAAGATATGCGTTGACAATTCTACTTGAAAGCAATTCGCCTAAAGAAACAATTTGGTCGTAGACAAAAGCATGGTTATCTGACGGTTTGCGTTGAATTTGCGCTCTGAGATCGGCAAAAATTTCGTCGAGTAGACCAAAAATATGAAAGTGTTTGTCTGGAAATAAGCCAGCAGCAATTTCCAAATGATAAGCCTGTAATTCATCCACGAGGCCTACAAATGTTTTTTGGTCTTGGGCCAGGTAAGCAGCTACTATTTCTTCAAGCTTGTTGGTCGTTTTTCCCATTGCTGAAACAACCACGATGATCTTTTGACCAGCGTAGCGCGTCAAGATGGCACTTACGTTTTTAATGGAAGGGGCGTCCTTTACTGAAGCACCGCCGAATTTGAATACTTTCATGTGTTAAGCAAGTTGATCCGCTAATAATTTCATTTCTACCGCCGGAGAAATTTTTTCATAGATAATATGGTAAACCGCTTGCAAAATAGGCATGTCTACTTGGAATTTTTTATTGATTTCCCACAAGCTTTTTGTCGCATAATAACCCTCAGCAACCATATTCATTTCAAGCTGAGCAGACTTCACAGAATAGCCCTTTCCGATCATAAATCCAAAAGTTCTATTTCTAGAAAAACTAGAATAGGCGGTGACTAATAAGTCTCCTAAATAAGCGCTTGTTTTGGTGTCTCGATGCACCGGATGAATGACATCGATGAATTTTTCAATCTCTTGAATGGCATTAGAAATGAGTACAGCCTGAAAATTATCACCGTAACCCAAGCCGTGGCAAATACCGGCAGCAAGTGCATAAACATTTTTCAAGACCGCTGAAAATTCGGTGCCAAAGAGGTCATCTGAGGTAGTGGTTTTGATATAACGGCAGCTCAGTTTGTCGGCCATCAATTGCGCATATTCGGTATACTGACAAGCGAGCGTTAGGTAAGACAAGCGTTCCATGGCAACTTCTTCAGCATGGCAAGGCCCTGAAATGATGCCAATCTTTTCATAAGGAACACCAAAGCTTTTGTGAATGAAGCGAGCTGGAATAGCGTTGTAGGCCGGGATGATGCCCTTTACGGCAGAGAAAACAATTTTATTTTCAAAATGGGAGGCGTCAATCCCTTCAAAAGCCTCTTGTAAAAAAGCAGCTGGTGTGGCAATGACAATGACATCTGCCGCAGCTAAAACATCTTTCAAATTGATGCTCAGAACCAGTTGTTTGGTATCGAAAGAAACCGATTGCAGGTATTTAGGGTTATGACCAAAACGTTGCAGGTGATCGATGCTAGACTGGCTGCGCATCCACCAATGCACCTGATCTTGGTTATTACACAATATTTTAACGAGTGCAGTTGCCCAACTTCCACCGCCAATGACGGCAACACGGTTCGCTTGTTCCATGAGACAAAGTTAAGCAATAACTTGGCTTGTACTTTGTTACTATTTTTGTAAAAAAAGCAACATGAGAACAAATCACGAAATAGACTTCGAAATCAAGGGCGAAGAAATGCAATTGGTAGAAATTGAACTTGATCCGCAAGAAACAGCTATTGCAGAAGCAGGCGCATTCATGTACATGGACCAAGCCATAGAAATGCAAACTATTTTTGGTGACGGATCGGGCCAAACGGGTTTCATGGGCAAACTATTTAGCGCCGGAAAAAGACTCTTGACAGGTGAAAGTCTTTTTATGACAGCATTCACCAATCAGGGTTTTGGAAAGGCTAAAGTCGCTTTTGCATCTCCGTATCCAGGAAAAATTATCGCGTTAGATTTACAGCAGTTTAATGGCAAAGTCGTTTGTCAGAAAGATTCCTTTTTGTGTGCGGCAAAGGGTGTATCTGTTGGCATTGAATTTCAGCGAAAACTCGGAACAGGTTTGTTTGGTGGCGAGGGCTTCATTATGCAAAAACTAGAAGGCGATGGTTTTGCGTTTTGCCATGCGGGAGGCTATATCACTGAAAGAACCTTACAACCTGGCGAAGTTTTGCGTGTAGATACAGGTTGTATTGTTGCTTATACCCAAGACATCGATTACGATATTCAGTTTGTAGGAGGTAT
>CAZPWB010000047.1:12598-14384 GCA_964590425.1 uncultured Lishizhenia sp.
GTCATGACTTCCCCTTCATTCAGAATTTTGGTCACATGATTTTTATAGATCAAGCCTTCATAGCGGTTTTCTACAATGACATTTCTTCCTAGTTTACCTTCATCGGCAATTAAAATAGTGACCTCTTGACCTTCTAGGTTTTTATCCTGACATGGCACCAAGTTCTTTTTAAGTTTCATGCTGCCAAACAGACGGTCGGTGTCGTAGTCATACATGAGTGTGAACATGTATTTCTCGCCAATTTGTAGCGTGTGGCGCTGTTCTGCGAACGGAACAAATAAATCTTTGTCGAGGCCCCAATCTACAAAAGCACCATACGGATTGATTTCTACAACCTCCAAATACGCAAAATCACCGAGTAAGATATAAGGCGTTTCTGTGATTGCAACAATTCGGTCCGAGGAATCTTTCATCACAAAAACATCGACCTCACTACCTTCGCTCCATTCGGGGTCAAGGTATTTGTTGGGAAGCAAAACTTCGTTTTCTTGGGCATCAACCAAATAGGCTCCGGGAGGAGCAAAGCGTTGAATGGTGAGTTGGTTGATTTTACCGAGTTGCATGATTTTTAGATTTAGTAGCTTTCTGGATTATAATTTCTTCTGCGTTTGAACTGCCACCATTTGGTGCGGTCTTTCTTTGAAATTTCAGGAAATTCATCGTTGCTTGTGCTTTCTGGCAAAGCAGCCTGATGTTGTCCATTGGCTTGATTGGCCGGATCCGCTGGGTTCACCCAGTCTTTGTTCATTTTATTTTTTTCTACCTGACCGGTCTTTTTATTCAAGGAGTAGAAGTACTTTTCGCCGACATCGGCAGGATTGGTTGCAACGACATCTTGTTGCAGCACCCACATTTCTCGGTCGCTGTCATAGACATAGGCGTCGTAAGACATATCAGGGAAATAATAAGAAAATACCCCTTCAAGTGCCGGTGACTCTGGCGATAAATGGTCAAATACAATGCGGTTGCGCTTAGGTTCAAATTCTAAAGAAAGGGTAGCCATGTTTGAATACTCAAAGACGATTCTTTTTTTGGTTTGTTTGGTATCCTTGAATACAGCTGCACCAAATTTTACGGCCTGTCCACTAAAACTCAAGACATCTAGCATTTTGTAGTTGCTCATGGTTGTGCCGGCATCATAGCCAAAGAGCAAATAGTTGGTCTTGCCTTGAAAAGAAAAATCGATAATTTTATAATAGATGGCGCCGTACCACATTTTTGAATCAATCACACCTTCGGGTTTGGCGGTATAAGCGTCTAGTTGATCATTGAGCTCTTGAACGAGTACCTTTTCTTTTCCTTCTTCGCGTCTGAGCACAAAGCCACCATAAGCATAAGAGAGATCTTCATATTCAATATTCCAAGTGAGTAAACGCACTGTTTGGTCGGCACTTCGAAGATCACCAATACGCAATTCTTTGAGTGTGTAATCAAAAAATCCTTTGTTTTTAACCAATGCAGCCATCGATTTTTTAAAAGCCACATGCAGCTGATCAGTTTGCGCGTCGTCTTGGGAAGCTCTTATTTTAACAAGTAGCTCGGCAGCTTCGTGTTCGAGTGCACTGATATCTTGCGCAAATAGGTAGGTATGACCCCAAAAAACAATGCAAAAAATCAGGAAAATCCTCATAAGCTTTTTGAACGCAATTTTCCGTGAATTGTTACGTTAGAGCGCCTTGAGTTCGGCAATAGTCTGGACCGGATTTTCAGATCCGAAAACAAAACTACCCGCAACCAATGCATCGGCTCCTGCCGCGGCTAATTGCGCACCAGTGTGGAGGTTCAC
>CAZPWB010000047.1:14484-16767 GCA_964590425.1 uncultured Lishizhenia sp.
CAACCAATGCATCGGCTCCTGCCGCGGCTAATTGCGCACCAGTGTGGAGGTTCACACCGCCATCTACTTCTATAATAAAATTTGCCTGGTGTTTGGTGCGGAGGGCTTTGAGTCTGGCCACCTTGTCTGTAGCTGCCTCTATGAATTTTTGCCCGCCAAAACCCGGGTTGACACTCATGATTAAGACGAGGTCTAGTTGCTGGGCTACTTCAGTAAGTACTTCAATCGGAGTGTGCGGATTCAGAGCTACGCCCGCTTTCATGCCTAATTCTTGAATTCTAGAAATTGTGCGGTGTAAATGAGTACAAGACTCGTAATGCACTGTCAAGATATCTGCTCCGGCTTTTTTGAATTCTTCTAGATACGCATCTGGATTGGCAATCATGAGGTGTACATCTAGTGTTTTTTGAGTGTGCTTGCGAATGGCTTGCAACACCGGAAAACCAAAAGAAATATTTGGAACAAAAACGCCATCCATGACATCGATGTGCAACCATTCTGCGACAGAAGAATTTAACATTTCGGTGTCGCGCTGAATATTGGCAAAATCACAAGACAAGACAGATGGAGAAACAATCATGGGTTTAATTTTTTGTAAAATTAGCCATTATTTTCCGTTCTCAAGAGGCGCAGTAGTTTCTGTTCTTTTTGATACAAATCAAGATGGAAGTAAAGCCCATCTCGATCAGCTGTAACACTCGAATAATGAACAAAAATGGGAATAGAATTATATAGCGAAATGTCCTGATGCACTTGTTGATCAATGAGTATTTGTAATGAATCTGGAGTTACAGGATTGAATTTTTCTTTCTTTTTATCTAAGCTCAGTATTTGCTTACCCAATTCTACCGGCGCTTCGCAGCGCATGCAGCCATGAGAAAAACTCCTAAAAGTTTGCTTAAAAAGCGAACGGCTTGGTGTATCATGTACATAGACGGAGAAGTTATTCGCGAATTCGAATTTGATGAGGCCTAAACTATTCCATGGCCCGGGATCTTGAATGATTTGATAAGGAAAAGTATTATTCTTCACTTTTTTCCAATTGACAGTTGAGGAGTTTACCTCTACCTTGTTGGCTTTGTAAATGCGCATGTGCTCTTTACTTAAATAATTGGGATTGTTTTTTAAAGCCGGTAGGACCTCTTTTCTAGCAATTGAACTTGGCACTTTCCAATAGGGCAAGGAAACTATGCGATAAACCCGTGATTCAAGCGTAGGGGTAGGGTGGTCCATTTTTCCGACAATGATGTTGTGCTTTGAGCGCAGGGTATCGTCTGCAACAAAAATCAGTGAAAAGGAGGGGATATTAATGGCGATGTACGTTTTTGGTCTGACTTTCGCTTGCCGGAGTCTGTCGAGCGCAATGATTGCGCGGTCAAAACGCGTTTGGCTAGATTCCGCAAAGGCAAGAACCGTAGCATCTCCAATGCGTCCATCCGGATTCAAACCTTGTTTCCTTTGAAAGCTTTTTAAAGCACTCCTTACGTCTAAACTATCGGTGCTTGGCGTGATGCTTCCCATGCCGAGCAAAGCTTTTTTAAGTTGAAGCCAAGCCAAATCCTTGTCTTTTTTTTCAGTGCATAATTTGTATGAAATAGTGTCCAGATTTGAGCTGTCTCTGTAGTGATAAAGATGTTGTGCCAAAAATCTGTAATTGGTGTCAATAGGCCCTCTTGAAAGCAATAAAGAATCAGTGTTTTGTTGTTTTGCCGTCCATGTAACAGGAAACTCTTGCCATCTTTTTGGCTGTAGTTTTTCATTTTCAAAATCAATAAACCCACTGTCTAAATCTCGAACAGCTGTGCCCATGTTGTAGGTCAGAATGAGCTCTTGAATCAGTAGATGATTGTTTTTTGAGCTCAATAATCGTTGCTGAGTTAAGCCAAAGCACTCATGTCGTTCAAGCGTCTTTTTCCATTTGCTGCCGATTTCGGAAAAACTAGAATCGGAGGTGTGTATTCTTTGATAAGACCTAGCTTGATAATAGGTATTTAATTGTTCGAGTTCTGATGCCGAAAGGGCTAAATCTGGATGACCTTTTTGAAGGAGTGTTAAGAATTTTTGCTGCATACTCAGCTTGGTATTTTTGAGGAAATCAAGCTTTTTTGCAGGAGGTTGAGAAGAGGAACAAGCCCAAATTAAAAAACAAAAAAGCAGGTAACTGACAGGATTGATTTTCCGCATTGGATTATTCTTTATTTTCGATGAATGTATAAAATAATTTTGAAAGTGTCATGATCCTTTTCTTTCTTGTACTGACCGGCCTCACTTCATGGCAAGCCT
>CAZPWB010000048.1:0-16037 GCA_964590425.1 uncultured Lishizhenia sp.
AGTCAAAAACACCATCCGAGAAAGGTTGGTTGTTTTGGTTGATTTTGTCCATGTCTAGTAAAGTAACTATTTGCTTTTTATCGATGCCATCAAAAGGCAAGAAAGGTTGAAGGACAGAGGTTTCGCGGTTATTGTAGTAGATGTCAATTTTAAAACCGAGTTGATCCACTTGGTAAGCACCTATTGAATAAACGTTTTTCATCATGAGGTCCCAGATTTTGTTTTTTGGGTCCGTGATGGTTGGTTTGATGAGTTTCAAGACGAGCGCTTCTTGACCATTGGTTCCGTCTGTAGAGAATTCGCCAACTTGGTAAGTTTGACCACGATAAGTGTATTCATAGGCTACTGCGAGTACTTCGTCATTGTTTAACGCGGTATTCAAAGAGATATAACCTAAGAGCGCATTGTAGGTAAATTCGTTTTCATTGAGCTTACGGGCGTTTTCTACTTTCTCGTAATCTACAGCTTGGTTAAATGGGCCGGGCATATTGACTTGAGAACTCAGGGCAATAACGGAATTGGCAAAACCGCGAATGAGTGGTTGGTTTGAAGCCCATTCATAAAGGCCGTTTGCTTCGTTGTCTGGTAATTCTTGTGTAGAAAAGTTGCCAGGATTTCCCTGACAGTTTTGGGGTTTGGCTTCACCGAGATCCGAGAAGGCAACAATGTTTCTGGTGTTTTCTGTGATGCTGCTTCTGTTGGTTACCCACACTTCAATACGGGTGATGTAAGTCGTTGAATTGACTACTGGTAATGTTGACATCGCGGTGTCGTAATGCTGCTGGTGGTAAAGGTTTAAGAAGTAGTGGCGGTTGGCTTCGTAATTGTCCGCAGTAATTTCGAACTTCTGAACCTGCGCCTTACCTGTGACATTGATTTCGGTGCGCTTTCCTTTTGATTGCGCCAAAATGAAGTCCACCGTTGAACGACCAAATTTGAGTTGCGTTTTGAAACCAAATAAAGTCTGTGAGCTCGGGATGAGCGTGGTAGGCAACTCAAGGCTCACTTGCCCCAGCGCAATTTTTTGCAAGATGTCGTCTTCTTTTCCGGTACGCTCAAGTTTGGAAATATTTTCGAAATCAAAGTTAGCTCGGGTGTTGTACTTCATGTTCACCTTCATGTTGGTACCAATTTGGCCCGTGATGTCCATATTGATATTTTGGTTGAAGTCAAAGCGCGTGATATTTCTTTGACGCATCGGCAAAATGGGGTTGTCTACCCGTGAATGATTGGCGCCTAAAGATAATTCAAGGTTACCACCCGGTGTAATGGTAATTTGGTCCGAACCAAAAAAGCTCTCAAAGGCCTTTGAGCCAATTTTTATTGGCAGTTCAAAGGTTCTGTTTTCGGCTGTTTCTTCGGCAACAATTTCTTTCCAATCTAAAGAAAAGCTCTTCTTTTCTTCATAGGCCAAATATTCTTCAAGGGTCATGGCTTGCGGAGCCCTGAAGTAGGTGTCTTTTCCCATGATGTCGCGGAAAACAAAATTCCCGGTTTCAGGGTCGTAAACTATGGTTTGATTGAGTTTTGTTGGATCTCCGAGGTCAAAACTTTGGGGTAAATTCTGAAACGGATTGAGGGGGTTGGTTATCGGAAAAGGAAGCGTAGGTGTTTGTGCATAAATACGGCTAACAGCACTCAACCCTAAAAATAGGGCAAACCAAAACAAGAAAGTCTGATACCAATTTTTTAACTGCACGATTATAGTAGTCTTAGCGCTTCTTTTATCAATTCTTCAACGGTTTGAGTTCCGGTATCAATTTTATCCAATACTTTTTCGGCTGATTTTTTATCAAAACCGAGCGAAACCAGAGCATTTAACGCATCAAATCGATTTCTATTGTTTGAACTGAAAATATTCTCGGTTCCTAGTTCCATTTTTGAGACTTTTCCTTTCAAATCAATAATGACACGCTGGGCAGTTTTTAGCCCAATTCCTTTGACTTTTTGAATACGAGCGACATCTTCAGTAAGGATGGCCTGCGCTATTTCATCGGGTGTCATGGAAGACAGCATGATGACGGCTGTGTTAGGGCCAATTCCTGAAACACTAATAAGGTGCGTAAACATCTCGCGCTCTTCTTTGGTTGCAAAGCCATATAGCGTATGCGCATCTTCACGAATGATCAGTTTTGTATGCAATACAACGGCTTCTTGATCGGATAATACAGAAAAGGTATTGAGTGAAATTTTTACTTCATAACCGACCCCCGAACACTCGATGAGGAGGTCCGTTGGGTTCTTTTCGATGAGTCTGCCGTTGAGTCTTGAAATCATTTTTCTTGTCCTTGTGCGTCGATGACTGCAATTTTGATCATGCTCAGAATTTCGCGAACACTTGCCCCAAGTTGCAATACATGCAATGATTTACGCATTCCTAATAAGATGGGCCCAATCGGCTCAAGTTCATTGGTTTGTTGTAAGAGTTTATAGGCAATATTTCCTGCCGATAAGTTCGGGAAAATGAGCGTGTTTACTTCTTTATTGGCTAAAGTTGAGAACGGGAATTTCTCGTTCATGAGCTCTGGGTTGAGTGCAAAATTGGCCTGCATTTCACCGTCAACAATAAGATTTGGTTGGGTTTCGTGCAAGATTTTCACAGCTTTTGACATTTTTTCAGGATCTTGTCCTGGAGAGGAGCCAAAGTTAGAGTAGCTCAGAAGGGCGATACGTGGCGTTACTTTTAAACGACGAATAAACTTGGCAACATTGACCGTAATTTCTGCAATTTGCTCGGCACTTGGGTTTAAATTAACAGTAGTATCTGCCAAGAAAAGCGGGCCTTTTTTGGTGTTCAAGATATACATACCGGCAATGGTTTGGATATCTTTTTGTAGGCCGATGGTACTAATAGCTGGGCGAAGTACGGAACGGTAGCTGCGCGTAAGACCCGTTACCATAGCGTCTGCTTCACCTAAGTTGAGCATCATGGCGCCAAAGTAATTGCGTTCGCGCATCAAGGAGATGGCTTCGTATTCGGTAATTCCTTTGCGTTTGCGCTTGTCAAAAAATTCTTTTCCGTACTGAATGCGTCGGGCTTCTTCTTCATCGGATTTACAATCAATGATTTGAACATCTGGAATCTCGATGCTGTATTCATTCATGAGGTCGAGAATTTTTTGTTTTCGACCGAGCAGAATAGGGAAGGCCACACCTTCGTCATAGGCTTGTTGTGCGGCTTTAAGTATTTTGATGTTATCACCCTCAGGGAAAACAACCGTTTTCGGGTTGCCTTGCGCTTTGGTGGTGATGTTACGATGCAATTTGTTGTCAAGACCCAAACGGCTCTTGAGTTGGTTTTCGTATTCTTCCCAATCAGTGATCGGCTCTTGTGCCACACCAGACTCCATGGCAGCGCGCGCTACGGCAGGCGCTACATAATAAATGAGGCGAGGATCAAGAGGTTTTGGAATGATTTGCTCACGACCAAAAGAGATGTTTTTTCCGCCGTAAGCTTCAATTACTTCTTCTGGAATGGTTTCTTTGGCCAAAGCGGCAATGGCTTTGACAGCAGCCAATTTCATTTCTTCATTAATGGCAGTTGCTCTTACATCGAGGGCGCCACGGAAAATGAATGGGAAACCAAGCACGTTATTAACCTGATTAGGATGGTCAGAACGGCCCGTTGCCATGATGATATCTTTGCGAACTGACGTGGCTTCTTTGTAAGAAATTTCTGGTTCAGGGTTAGCCAAAGCAAAAACGATAGGATCTTTGGCCATGGCAGCAATCATTTCTTTGGCAACCAAACCGGCACGAGAAAGTCCTAAAAATACATCGGCACCCTTAAAAGCGTCGGTAAAAGCAACATCTTTTTTGTGGACGGCAAATAATTTTTTGGTGTCGTCGAGGTCTTGTCTGTTGGCATGAATAAGACCTTTTGAATCAAACATGAAGATATTTTCAAGCTTGACGCCAAGGCGGTTATAGAGTTTCGCACATGAAAGTGCTGAAGCACCTGCACCTGAAACAACAATTTTTACTTTTTCGATTTTTTTGCCGGCAAGCTCTAGTGCATTCAAAAGGGCAGCGGCACTAATGATTGCAGTTCCGTGTTGGTCATCGTGCATGATCGGAATATCGAGCTCTTCTTTGAGTCGTCTTTCAATTTCAAAAGCTTCAGGAGCCTTGATATCTTCTAGGTTGATGCCGCCAAAAGTTGGGGCAATGGCCTTTACAGTCTGGATAAAGAGTTCAGGGTCTTTGGCATCAACTTCGATATCAAAAACGTCGATGTCGGCAAAGATTTTAAAGAGCAAGCCCTTTCCTTCCATGACTGGTTTAGAAGCCTCAGGGCCGATGTCGCCGAGGCCAAGTACTGCGGTTCCGTTAGAAATAACGGCTACTAAGTTTTGCTTGGCGGTGTATTTGTAAACATCTGCTTTGTTTTCAGCGATGCGCAAGCAAGGCTCTGCTACCCCTGGGGAGTAGGCCAAAGAGAGGTCTCGTTGGGAAGCATAGGGTTTAGTCGGTACGACTTCGATTTTTCCGGGTCTGCCACCAGCGTGGTAGTCGAGTGCATCTTGTTTCCTGATCTTAGACATATATATTTTTCAGAAAGGCAAATATACGAAAAGCAATCTAAAGCACAGAACGAAAAAAAGCGCCCTGAAGAGCGCTTTTTCTAGTATTTGAATTGGTTTACAAACCAAGCAAGATTTCTAATGGATCTTTCGAACCAAAGATCATGCGCTCAGGGTTTTCGAGCATTTCTTTGACTTTTACCAAGAAGCCCACAGATTCTTTGCCATCAATGATGCGGTGATCATAAGAAAGGGCTACATACATGATGGGTCTGATTTCTACTTTTCCGTTGATGGCAACTGGTCTTTCAACTACGTTGTGCATTCCTAGAATAGCAGATTGCGGTGGGTTAATAATTGGTGTAGAAAGCATAGAACCAAAGACACCGCCGTTGGTGATGGTAAAGGTACCACCGGTCATGTCTTCTGGTGTGATTTTTCCGTCACGGGCCTTGATGGCTAAACGTTTGATTTCTCTTTCAATTTCGGCTAAGCTCATTTGTTCTGCATTGCGTACCACCGGAACCATGAGGCCTTTTGGCGAAGAAACGGCAATGCCGATATCGGCGTAGTCATGGAAAATCATTTCGTTGCCGTCAATTTGTGCATTGACTGCCGGGAATAACTTCAAGGCTTCAGTGACAGCTTTGGTAAAGAACGACATGAAGCCAAGATTCACTTCATGGTGCTTTGAAAAAGCATCTTTGTATTTGGCGCGCACATCCATGATGGGTTTCATGTCCACTTCATTGAAGGTCGTGAGCATGGCTGTTTCGTTCTTGACAGACACCAAACGCTCGGCAATTTTTCGGCGCAGCATTGACATTTTTTCGCGGCTCTGCTCGCGGGTGCCACCCCAACCTTGCGCAGCTTCTGTAGAGAAACCAGCAGACATAGCGGCAATGACATCTTGTTTGGTGATGCGGCCATCTTTTCCTGTTGCTTTAATGGCAGCAGGGTTGATGTTGTTTTCTTTGAGCATTTTGGCTGCTGCTGGTGAGGCACTTCCGGCTGCATAGCTGTCAGATTTTATGGGCTCAGGATTCGGAGCTGGGCTTGCAGGTGCAGCAGCAACGGGCGCCGAAGGCGCCTCAGTTTTTGGCGCCTCGCTTGCAGCAGGCGCAGCGGCAGGCGCGCCCGCAGGGCGCGCTGCACTGGTGTCAATGAGGCAAACCACTTGGCCAACCTTTACGACATCACCTTCGGCAGCTTTGAGCGTGATGATACCACTTTCCTCAGCAGGCAACTCTAAGGTTGCTTTGTCTGAATCAACCTCGGCAATGGCCTGGTCTTTTTCAACGTAATCGCCATCGGCAACGAGCCATGTTGCGATTTCAACTTCTGAGATGGACTCTCCCGGGCTCGGGACTTTCATTTCTAATAGTGACATAAGCTTACTTTTTTAGCCTTACTTCGCGTAGGCAAAGAGGTCGTTAAACAATTTTTTAAGTCTGATTTCATGGAGCTTTTTAGAACCTTCAGCAGCAGCTGCGCTGGCTGGTCTTGTAATTCCGATCAGTGGAATATGACGCAAGTTCATGGCCATGTGCATCCAAGCACCCATGTTGGCAGGTTCTTCTTGTGCCCAAAGAATATTTTTGGCTTTGTACTTGGCAAGAATGGCATCAATTTGCTCCGTTGGCAACGGATAAAGTTGTTCGATGCGCACAAATGCCATGTTTTTCACGCCTAATTCTGCGGCTTTTACTTTCATTTCGTAGTAGAATTTACCGCTACATAACACAACGGTATCTACAGATTTTGCAGTTGCAGTTGGGTCATCGAGGACTTCCTGAAAGCGTCCTTTTGCCATTTCATCAAGGCTTGAGGTCGCGTCTGGGTAGCGCAACAACATTTTTGGTGAAAACACCACTAATGGTTTGCGGAAATCACGCTTGATCTGACGACGCAATAAGTGGAAATGATTAGCAGGCGTCGATGTATTGACAATTTGCATATTGAGGTCAGCACATTGTTGTAAGAAACGCTCCATGCGCCCACTAGAGTGCTCAGCGCCCTGGCCTTCATAACCATGTGGCAACAACATAACTAGACCAGTTTGGGTTGCCCATTTGTCTTCGCCAGCTGAAATGAATTGATCCACCATAATTTGGGCACCATTGAAGAAGTCACCAAATTGTGCTTCCCAAATAGTGAGCCCCGATGGATTCGCTAAAGAGTAGCCATATTCAAAACCTAACACACCGTACTCAGAGAGTAAAGAATTGTAAATGCTGAAAGTGGCTTGTTTTTCTCGGAGTTGATTGAGTGTCAAAATTTCTTCTTCGGTGTCTTCTGTCTTGACAACAGCGTGTCTGTGAGAGAAGGTTCCGCGTTCTACATCTTGTCCTGAAATGCGTACGGCGTGTCCTTCAGCTAAATGGGTAGCATAGGCCAGCATTTCAGCACTTCCCCAATCGAGTTTGTCGTTTTCAATAGCTGCCAAGCGATCTTCGAAAATTTTGGCAATTTTTCTGAAGTACTTTTTGCCTTCAGGCAGGGTAGCCAATTTTTTACCAAGCGCCAATAATTCTTTTTTAGCAATACCTGTTTCAGGAGAAATTTTGAAGTCAGCTTCAGTTCCGTGGCGGTAATTTTCCCAGGTTAAACTCAGGAAGTCATAAACGTGTGCTTTGTCACGGCTTCTAGAGTGCTCGTACTCTGCCTCTAAAAAGGCCTGATAATCGAGCTCGAATTTCTTAGCTTCTTCAACATTTAAAATGCTTTCTCTTTGCAATTGCTCTAAATAGATTTCTCTTGGGTTTGGATGCTTTGCAATGATGTTATAGAGTTTCGGCTGCGTGAATTTTGGCTCATCGCCTTCGTTGTGTCCGTATTTGCGGTAGCAAAGAAGGTCAATGAAGATGTCGCGGTGAAACGCCTGGCGGTATTCCATGGCGATTTCAATGGTGGTTACAATGGCTTCGATGTCGTCTCCGTTTACATGGAAAACTGGGCAAAGCGTGGTTTTCGCAACGTCCGTACAATAAGTTGAAGTTCGGCCATCGAGGTAGTTAGTCGTGAAGCCTACTTGGTTGTTGACTACAATATGGATGGTTCCACCTGTGCGGTAGCCATCGAGGCCAGCCATTTGGATGGTTTCATAGACAATTCCTTGACCCGCAACTGCAGCGTCTCCATGGATAAGTACCGGGCAAACTTTTTCTTCAGTTTGAAAGACGTGATCAATTTTTGCGCGGGCAATCCCTTCGACAACCGTATTCACTGCTTCTAAGTGAGACGGGTTTGGCGCTAGGGTAAGGCCAATTTTCTTGCCGTTTTCAAGTTCGATGTGTGAGGTAAAGCCTTGGTGATACTTGACATCGCCATCAAAGGTCATTTCAAACTCAAATTCCTTGCCTTCAAATTCGCGGAAGATATCGCGTGGTCGCTTTTCAAAAATATTGGCGAGTGTATTGAGGCGGCCACGGTGAGCCATTCCCATTACAAAATACTCGACACCGAGGTCTGCACCTTTTTGCACCAAAGTATCGAGTGCCGGGATGAGCCCTTCACCACCTTCAATAGAGAAACGCTTTTGCCCAACAAACTTTTTACCTAGAAAACCTTCAAAACCAGTAGCTTGGTTCAGTTTTTCGTAGATTTTAATTTTGCGTTTTGGATCAAAAACAGGGCGGTTACTCAGTTCAATTTTATTGCGAAACCAGTCAATTCTTTCTGGGTCACGCATGTACATGTATTCTATACCAATGGATTGGCAGTAAGTCAGTTCAAGGTGCGCGATGATATCAGATAACTTGGCAGCACCAATTCCGATTTGCTCACCCGCCTGAAATACTTCATTGAGGTCAGCTTCGGTCAGGCCGAAATGCTCAATTGCTAAGTCTGGGGTGTGCTTGCGGCGATCTCGAACCGGGTTAGTTCTGGTAAAAAGGTGTCCGCGTGTGCGGTAGCCATTGATGAGGTTAATGACCTTGAATTCTTTGACAAAATTCTCAGGGATTTCACCCGTGGCTTCATAGTTTGTTTGTGCAAACTCAAAACCCTCAAAGAATTTAGCCCAACCAAGGTCCACGCTGGTGGGGTCTTGTTTGTATTGCTTGTAAAGATGGTCGATGGCTGAGACATCGGCATTTCCTACGTAAGAAACTTTATCCATGCTGTTTTTAACTTTTTAACACTACAAAATTAAAGGTCTTGGCGCAAATGTGAACAAATCATAAAGCGAAGATGATTGCAATTTTTTGTACCCGAACAAAGCGCAAAAGTGCGTGTTTCATTCATATGTCAAAACGTGTTTTTTTAGTATTCCCACATCAGTTATTCGAGACTGCAACTGCGTTTGCAGGCATAGACGAGTTCTGGCTCATTGAAGACGAACTCTTTTTTCTACAACTGCCTTTTCATCGCAAAAAGCTGGCCTTTCACAGGGCTTCAATGAAATACTACGCAGAAAAACTGCGGAATGAAGGTAAAAGCGTTCAATATTTTGACTACAAGTATGCTTCTTTGCCGCAAATTTTTGAAAAACTTGTCCATGAAAATGCCCAAGTTGCTTGTTTTGACCCAACAGATTTTCTACTTGAAAAACGTCTTCGTCGTTTGGCAATAAAACAGGGCTTGTCTTTAGAAATATTTGAAAACCCTGCTTTTTACAATACACGAGAGCGCAACCAAAGCCTCGCACCACAGGGTGCTAAAAAATTCTTTATGGCTGAGTTTTATAAGAAACAACGCCTACATTTTGACATTTTGTTAGCGCCAGATGCACAGCCCATCGCTGGGCGCTGGAGTTTCGATACCGAGAACCGCAAGGCCCTTCCTAAAAACCAGGTACTTCCCGCTTACCCAACTTACCACAGTACTTGGTCAGCAGCTGCAGAACAAGAAATTACCGAACAGTTTGCAGCAAATCCGGGTGATCCGAGTTTGGCATATTATCCGGTAACGCATGCGCAAGCCAAAGACGCATTGGCATTTTTTATAGCGCAGGGTCTAGAAAATTTCGGCCCATATCAAGACGCGTTTACTACACAAGCACCTTATGTCTATCATTCTAATTTGTCCACGGCCATCAATGTCGGTTTGCTGCGCCCGCAAGAGGTTATTGCTGCTGTTGAGGCAGCCTACCATCAAGAAAAGGTTTCGATAGAGAGTGCTGAAGGATTTATCAGGCAAGTTCTGGGCTGGCGCGAATACATGCGTGCGGTATACGAGCAGGCAGGTGTTCAGCAGCGCACACGCAACTTCATGCAACACCAACGTAAACTAGATTGGCAAGCATTGCGCCAACTTTCTTTTTTACAAGATGTTGCTACTAAACTCGACGACCACGCGTATGCCCATCATATTGAGCGCTTGATGTTGCTCGGAAATTTTTTCTTTCTCAGCGAGCTGCATCCTGACAGCATTTATGAGTTTTTCATGTGCAACTTCATGGATGCCTATGATTGGGTCATGGTACCCAATGTTTATGGCATGAGTCAGTTTGCAGATGGCGGACTCATGACTACCAAACCCTATTTCTCAAGTTCAAATTACCTTAAGAAACAAGGTTTCAAGTTCGATGCCGATGGCGCCGCTTTGTTTGACGCCTTGTTTTGGCATTTTGTCGATAAGCACCAAGATTATTTGCGCAAAAACTTGCGCACGTCTCAAATGGTTGCCAATTGGAACCGACTTTTACCCGAAAAAAAAGCGGCCCATTTAGAACGGGCCGCCTTGTATTTTAAAAACTTAGATTCGTTTACTGCTTGATCAAGCGCTGAGTACTTTGATAGCCATTTTGTGTGATGCGTACTTGGTACATGCCTGCATCGAGGTGTTCTATGGCTAGTGCATTGACACCTGCTTCAATTTTATTTTGAACCAAGATTTGCTTGCCGTTCATGTCTAGAAGTTCAATGCTATTGATGCCTTCTAAATCTTTCACATCTACAAATAATACTTCGTTGGCAGGATTCGGATAAACCTGAACAACAGCTAACGGATTTTCATCAATACCCACACCAGAAGTAAGGTTGACGATGTAATCTTCTGTTTCTCCATAGGTTGCTGGCCCACATGGATTAATTGCACCATCCGGTTGGTAAGAAATACGCACGCGCATTCTGACTTGACCAAGCGCACTATTTAGCGGAATCGTTACATTAAAAGTATTCACCCAATTAGCGCCAACCAGAACATAAGCTACTTGCTCACCTGCATCGTTGAAATCGAAGTCGTTGTTGAAATCAATCCAGGCTGCTATTTCATCATTGGTATAAGCAATAGCAGTTGTATTGTTTAGGATAGCAGGGGTAATGGTTAAGGTATAGCTTGTGCCTTGAGACAAAGTTGTGGTGGTTGTAGTAAAATCAGAATACCCATTGTTGCCACACGTTGAGGTGTTATTAATGGTACTAATGTTTACATTATTGATGTATTCGTCACATACTGCACTTGCTGTACACGGCCCAGTTACTGCTGCAACAACAATGTAGTTATTCTTTGTTTCTACATCTGAACCTTGTGCATTTGTAGCGGTGAGGCTAACGGTGTATTGCCCAACATTATTAAATACAATTTGCGGATTCTGGGATGTAGCTGAGCTACCTGCAGCAAAACTCCAGCCTGAAGCTGGGCTCACTGACCAAGACCAACTTGTCGGGATACCTGTAGATAAATCTGTGAAGTTGACAGTAGTACCAGGCGTTACATTTGTTGCCGAAGCAGAGAAATTTGCAACTGGTGCCACTGGTGTGCTTGGCGTACACGGATCGGCTGAACCTGGTAAAACCAAAACATTTGAATTGGTAGGGTCTAGCCAAGGTTTGAGTTGCAATGCGTTGGTGGCGCCGTTATTGGCCCAGTGGAAAGCCATTTTCCCGTATTGGTCTGGGGCAGATGGCGACGTACAATAAGAAGCACCTCCTGTGAGTGTACCAATGATATTACCGTTGTTGTCAAAAAGCGGAGAACCTGATGAGCCTCCTTCTGTAACACCGTGGCCATTGCTGTTGGCTGTCCAGACAACTCTCCAGTGCGAGCCAGTTGCGCTTCCCCATTGGGTAGAAACTGTGGTGCCTGTAAACGTAGAAATCTTTTTGATGTCACCAGCAGGGTGGTGGATACTTACACCCCCTGTTGTTGCAGCATTGTTGGCATTCCAGCCATTCCAATAAGCATTGAAGTTGGCCGATTTCAGGTTATTTATGACTGTAGCTTCGTTGTTGTTGTTACCGAGTTTCACAAGTAGGAAATCAGAACCTGTGTTGCCTCCACCATCATTGGCATCGGCAATGCGCAAACAACCTGTAATGAAATAGTTGGCTAATGTACCCACGGTTGAAGGGTTGGTACAAGTTGGGGCTTCGTAGCGGAAATAAAATTTCCATTGGTTCATGTTGGCAGTAGTTGATGCAACGCCGCAGTGCAAAGCAGTTAAAAAGTATGGTTTGCAGTTTTGGGCTGTATTATTCACTAATGAACCCGAACACCAACCTGCTTGGTTACCTTCTACCACATAAATACGTGCAACACCCCGTTTTTCGTCTTGCCATGCATCGCCAACTGGGCTACAATTGACATTGACTTCACAGGGGTCTGACTCATTGATTTTCTCAGCTGAACCGTATCCGGTAGAACGGTAGTTATACATCACACGGTCAATTAAAATTTCCGATGGCGTGGTGTAAACAGGCTCAGTAAGCGTTAAAATATGCGTTGAACCAGCACAAAGCGCAGCATTGGCCATGCCGTGTGCTTCTACGTCTTTACTTGTTAATACTGGATGCACATCTAGTCCTTGAAGGTTTTGAATGCGCAACGTTGAACCACCGTGCAAATAGAATTTTTCAAAAAGGTAGCTTAGTGCCTCGGCGCCTTCTGTTTTAACAATCACTTGCCACTGACGAGCACCATTAGGAAGTGTTGTCCAGGTGCCGGCATTAGTGGTGTTGAGCATACTTGGTAGCGCAACCCCAATGCGGTACAGCACGCCTTGCTTGTCTCTGAGTTCGTCTTCAAGTGCAATTTGATTCATGTCAGGTGCTGCTAATTGAAGTACAGGCACATTTTTGCCAATTTCAAAACGAGCAATGCTTGGCAAATTGTTTTGGGCCCAAACACCCAAGTGCAAACTCAATACGAGTAAGGAGTAGCGTAGAAATTTGTTCATAGTTTGAGGAGTTTATTGTAATTTCAACCAAAAATAACACTTTCAGCGCAACTTTCCATGCATAGAATTTGTATTGTTGAAGACGAACAGAGCTTAAGAGACATGATTGGCCTCAATCTAGAATTAGAGGGTTATAGTGTCTTGGCAGTCGCTGATGGCCAAGCGGCTCAAACGCTTTTTCAGAAGCCCTTTCATTTCGATCTGATCATTCTAGATGTCATGCTGCCGCATGTTTCAGGTTTTGACCTTTGCCGTACCATCAGGCAACACAGTCATGTACCTGTATTGTTTCTTTCAGCTAAAGGCACCACAGCAGATCGGGTAGCAGGGCTTAAATTAGGCGCCAATGATTATTTAGTCAAGCCCTTTGACCTAGAAGAGTTGCTTTTAAAAGTTCAAATTTTGCTCAATGGCTCTGTGCAACAAGAAACAACTGAGGTACTGAAAATCAACGATAAAGCAGTTGATTTTTCTACTTTTGAAGTCCGAGATGCGCAGCAAAAAATCCTGCATACATTTACCAAACGCGAGGTTCAACTCCTTGAATTATTTCATGAAAAGGAAGGCAAGGTAGTTTCTCGGCAAGAAATCTTGGATCGACTTTGGGGTGCTGAGCAAATCCCGACGGCGCGCACCATTGATAACTATATCTTGGCCTTCAGAAAATTATTCGAACAGGACCCTAAAAATCCGGTTCATTTCCATTCCATTCGGGGGGTAGGCTATAAGTTTACCAAAAATGCCTGAATAGGTATTTGAAAATACTACCCGCGCAAAATTAAATGCTTTGCTTTTTTTCCTTAAACAACAGCATAAATAACACGGCCACCACGAGCGCGTATCCGGCAAAAAGCAGCCATGCTCCGTGCCAATTGGTACTTTCATCTGAATTGATAAAATAGGCGCCAATGAGCGCACTACTGGCAACTGTTCCGATATAAGCGCCAAAGCCGTTGGTCATCATGATAAACAAACCTTGCGCACTTGATCTGATGTCGCTGTCTGTATTTGCCTCCACGAACATAGAGCCTGAAATGAGAAAGAAGTCAAAGGCCATTCCGTAAACGATACAACTCAATACTATCAAAGGAAGCCCGAAACTGCTATCGCCGTAGGCAAAGAAGCCGTAGCGCAAGACCCAAGCAAAGAGGGCAAAAAGCATCACGTTTTTAATGCCGAATCTTTTCAAGAAGAAAGGAATCGTTAAGATGAATATCGTTTCTGAAACCTGTGAAATCGAGTAAATAATTGTCGAATATTTCTCAACTAAAGTCCCTTCCGGAAAGCTGCTCAGATATGCATCTCCGTACATGTTAGAAAGTTGCAAAGCCGCACCCAAAAGAATGGAAAAGATGAAAAAGAGGGCCATGCGGTAATCTAAAAAAAGCTTGAAGGCATTGAGTCCAAGTTGAGAAAATAGATTACTTTTTTCATGTGTTTTACCCTGTGGCATACAAGCCGGTAAAGTAAAAGCATAAACGCCGAGGGAAATGGCACCCACTGCAGCAATATAAAACTGCATCGCATTAGCTTTGCTTCCAGAAAGGTTCGTGAGCCACATTGCGGCAATAAAACCAATGGTTCCCCAAACTCGAATAGGAGGAAAGTCTTTTTGCACATCGAGCTCATTCATCTTTAAAATGCGATAAGACACCGAATTGGAAAGTGAAATAGAAGGCATATAGGCCAGCATGCCACCAAAGACAATCCAGTACAGGAGCTCGTATTCTTCAATTTTTGCCAAGGAAGGGAAGGCAGTTTGCAGTGCAGCAATATTCGGAATCAGGAGCATAAATGCACCGTAAACCAAATGCAAAATACCGTAGAGTCTTTCGGCGCGCAGCCATTTGTCGGCAATAATTCCGACCAAAGAAGGCATCAGGATAGAAGACAGCGCAAGCGTTGAAAAGATAGCCCCAAACTGCGGGAAGGTCCAACCTTTTCCTTCAGTACAATAGGTGCCGCTAGTGGTGAGCCAGGCTCCCCAAACAAAAAATTGAAAAAAACTGAGGACGGTGAGTCGGGTCTTAACTGCGGCGATTGAGTTCATCACGGATTTTAGAGGCTAATTCATAATCTTCGTTGTCCAGGGCCTCCTTGAGTTGTTGTTCTAGCTCTTCTGTAGCATAGATATCCCACTCATTTGGCGCATTGGCATCTTCTTCAAAGATATCATTTTCCTCTTCAAAACCATAAGCTTCTTCTATTGCACTTTGTGGCGTGCCGCTCACTTCGTCAAGAATGCTATTGAGCGTGAGCATGGGTGCCTTAAACCTCACTGCAATGGCAATGGCATCTGAAGTGCGTGAATCAAGTTCGGTAATTTGCCCGTCTTGTTCGCAGACTAACTTAGAATAAAATACGCCATCTCGGAAGCGGTAAATCAGGATTTCTTTGACAGTAACACCAAAAGAAACCGCAAAAGCCTTGAATAAATCATGGGTAAGCGGCCTTGATGGCACCATGTTTTCGAGCTCAACGGCAATGGCTTGGGCTTCAAAACCACCGATTACGATGGGTAATTTGCGTTCACCATCCTTCTCTTTGAGCGTAAGGACATACGAGCCTGATTGCGTTTGGCTGTAAGCGATACCCGAAATTTCGAGGCTGATTTTTTGCATCGGGCGTTTTTTAGTAGCGCTCCAACTTAGTGTTGGGCCGCCTTGAATTTTTTAACGGCTTCAGTAAATCTTGGCAAGATTTCAAAGGCGTCACCAACAATACCGTAGTCGGCGGCCTTAAAGAATGGCGCCTCGGCATCGGTGTTGATCACAACGATGACTTTAGAACCATTGACACCTGCTAAGTGTTGGATTGCACCAGAAATTCCGGCAGCGATATACAAGTTAGGGCGAATAGCTACACCTGTTTGACCCACGTGTTCGTGGTGAGGGCGCCATCCGATATCGGCTACTGGGCGTGAACATGCAGTTGCAGCGCCTAGAGCGTTAGCGAGATCTTCTACGATTCCCCAGTTTTCAGGGCCTTTTAAGCCACGACCTGCAGAAACCACTAATTCGGCTTCAGGTAATGGAATTGCTCCTTCTGGTTTTTTAGTAGCGAGTACTTTGATGGCACTAGCACCTGCTTGGGCGCTAAATGCTTCAACTGAGCAAGAGCTCGCGTTGTTTTCTGGTTGAATGCTGTTTGGCAATAAAGAAATGATGCGTTGTGAAGATTTCACCTGAACATAACCAAAAGCTTTTCCAGAGAACACATTGACTTTGATATTTCCATTGGCCTCAGGAAGTGCTACTGCACCTGCAACCAAGCCCGCTTTGAGGCGTACAGACAAGCGTGGCGCCACTGCTTTTCCGATGAGGTCATGAGAAAAGATAATGGTTTGGGCACCCACTTTTTGAGCGGCTGCTGCAACAAGCTGAACGAGTTGTGCG
>CAZPWB010000049.1:0-15476 GCA_964590425.1 uncultured Lishizhenia sp.
TTCAATTTATAACCTTTGCCCCGGAACTTATACTGTAAATGCAATGGGTGGTGGTTTAACCCTCACCTCCCCTTTTACTATTGGCTCAGGAACGGTTAACCCATGTGCGGGCTTTGGTGTTTCACTTTCTTCTACACCGACAACTAGTCAAACTGCTTGTGACGGATCTCTTACGGCAAGTGTCTTCGGAGGTTCTGCTCCGTACACCTATGCTTGGAATAATGGCGGAAGTGCAACAACTGCTAGTATCAACAACTTATGTATTGGAACTTATACCTTGACGGTCACTGATGCGAACGGATGCAACGCAACAGAAAATGGTTACGTATTTTACGACACCTCAGCAGTCAATCCTTGCACCGGCTTTACACCAGTAGTTACCGTAACCGACCTCAGTGCCCCTGGCGCCTGCGATGGAGCTGTTAGCATTACTTGTTCAACATGCGCGCCTTTCTGGGTAACATGGAGCCAAGGTTCTAATACAAATTCAATTTCCAACCTCTGTGAGGGAACTTATGCTGCAGTAGTTACTGATGCTAATGGTTGTACTTTTTCGACCTCTCAATTTGTAACGTATAACAGTAGCGGCACAATTGACAGCATTAATGTTATTGGTACACTTGCCACAGGAGCAAACATTACCGGAACACTCACTTCAAGCTGGATTTACAACTGTGATATCGATATGTCGATGCTAGACACTGCCTATATGGTGTCTGCAACCTTTGGTAACAACCCTGCTAACCAAGATTCTTTGTACACTGTTTGGTACTTATCTGATACGACGGGTGCCTTTACTTACATCAACTATACTTATTTTGTTCCAAATGCAATTGGCATCTACAACCTCGTGTTGTCAGTCTATTGCCCAATCAAATCAACACCAATTTATTATCAAATTATCAGTCAGTTTGATGTATTAACAGCAGGAATTGTTGCAAACAACCCAATATCATTAACACTTGCACCAAACCCTGTTCAGGATTACATTTCAGTAATTGGTCTTGAAAATGGTCAATATGCCATTTATAACCAAGCTGGTCAAGTACTTTTAGCAGGTGACTTCGATAAAGCAATCGATGTACGTCTGTTAGCAAATGGTACTTACTTCTTGCTTTTGAACGGTCAAGTTCTTCCTTTCATTAAAACAGCACAATAAGCGTTCAGAAAATAAACGCTCTCCAAGAAAAAGGGGTCGCAAATGCGACCCCTTTTTTATTAAAGAAGATTTTAAAATTTAACCTTTTCCAGATTTGACAGTTGGGGTTGAAGGTTTTGGAGAAACAGGTGTACTTGGTTTTGGAGCGGATGGTGCACTAGAAGTTTGAGTTGGACTAGGTCTTGGTGCCGCAGGCGGTGACGAAGATTGTTTTGGTGCAGTTTGAGTTGGTGCACTAGGTCTTGGTGCCGCAGGCGGTGGCGAAGATTGTTTTGGTGCAGTTTGAGTTGGTGCACTTGGTCTTGGTGTTCTTTCCGGCGCTGGTGTTCTTTCCGGCGCTGGTGTTCTTGGTCTAGACTCTGGCATGACTTCTGGTTCACGAGGAGCCCTTACAGAAGTAGGGTCTTTGGCTTGAAAAGGTTTATTTTCTTTACTCTCAACTGTTGGCTTGTTTGGCGTACCGTTTGGCTTTCCAGAAATAGTTTCTGGGCGATTTGGATATTTTCCTTCCCCAAAAGAATGTTCATTATTATTCAGTGCTGGTCTTGGTACCTTGTTCAAAACTGTCGTTCCTGGTGTTGGAATATTTGGTGTTGGAGGGACATTTGGCGCTATATTCAAAAATCCTTGATCATAGATACAACCACCGAGTTCGTCAGCAGGAACACCCATCTGTAAACAGCGCTGTCTGGCATTTTCTCGACTCTGAGGATTCATTTGACTTAGGTTCATGTGCACACGTGGAAAACTGCGATCTGTATAGGATGCTGTATTCATACCAGGCGTATAATCAAAAAGTGTATTGCGGTCGGTTAGGCGCCATTCTTCGGCGTAATCTCTGGCCAAAAATGCTTGAAATTCTTGTTCGGCCAACTGATTGAACTGATTGGCCTCTCGCGAATCAAAAGCATAGGCTGAGGCAATGCTCAGCGCAGCAATGTTGTTAGGTCTAGGTGTGTTGAGCCGTGTATTGAAATCGTTGTCGGCAAAACCATCGTTGTTGCCAAGTAGACCTTCATATTGGTTGCGATCGCAGTCAAAGATACCAACAGTAATATTGACAAAACCACGAGCGCCGCCACCTCTGGCATCAATTACGGTGGTTTCACCCGTTGGCCAAGCTATCGTGTAATTTCGACCATCAAGACGCACAACGCCACCATGTGGCAAGTAATAAGATCGGCCTTGAAGTTGTATCGGCATACCATTGAGTCTGAGCGGAGTTTGCATGCCATCTGGTCTATCAGAGGCATAAAAGCACAAGCGGTCACCAGCAACGTTCATGGCCACAGCTTCATTCAAAGAGAAATTAGCATCTTGGGCGCGTTGTCTGGTTTGCACTTCAAAATTACCGTTTGATGATTTTGCTAATACGAACTCACCGACCGTTTGAAAAGAATAAGTTGCGCGGTCAAAAGATCTAAGATGCGGATCACCGTAAGAACGCCCATAATTGCGGGAGCAAAAAGTGCGTTCGAGCATGGTGGCAAATAATGGATAAGCACCAGTATTGTTGCCAATAACCATTCGATTGTCTTGTAAAATTTGACGTAAATCTTGGCGCTCGCGCAGTGGAATCATGCTGAGCATCTCATAAGGTGTGAAATCTTCCGGAAAAGTTCTGTCTGGGACAGCCTTGCGATCAGCTAGGGCCTCAATTGATGCAGCCAGCCAGGGGCCACGGATGTCATCCCAACGCTCGAGCTGTTCTTTTATGGGATTAAATGCTGCATTGTTATTTTGTGCATAATAGTTGTGAAGTACAAAAAATGCACTGACGAAGAGTAGCTGTATTTTCATGGAATTAGTTTTTGTGCAATCGAGGTATACAAGATTTAGGCCAAACTCATTCATTGAATTTATAGCCGATACCTTTTATGGTGGAAATATATTGATCACCGATCTTTTCGCGGAGTTTACGGATGTGGACGTCAATGGTGCGGTCACCAACAATGATATCGGTTCCCCAAACTTTTTCAAGAATTTGATCGCGCTTGAAAACAAAATTAGGACGCGAGGCTAACAAGGCTAACAATTCAAATTCTTTCCTTGGCAAATGGATTTCTTGGCCATCCATTTCAAGGAGGTATTTTTCTCGATTGATATGAAATTTAGGACTACTTTGAGGCTGAGGCTTTTGCACGTTTCCTCTTCTGAGCATGGCTTGAATTCTCGAAAGCAAAACTTTTGATTTGATGGGCTTTGCAATGTAGTCATCGGCACCCGCATCTAGGCCTGCAATTTGACTGTAGTCTTCGTTTCTTGCGGTTAGAAAACAAATGAGAATATCTTGATTTTGAGGATCTGCTTTAATTCTTTCGCAAACTTCAATGCCATCGAGTTGTGGCATCATGACATCGAGTAAAATGAGCTGAGGCTTTTGATTTTCAATAAAATCGAGACACTCTTTGCCATTGCTAACGGCAGAAACCTTGAAGCCTTCTTTTTCGAGGTTGTAGGTCAGCAAGACTCTGATGTCTTCTTCATCGTCGACAATTAAAATATGTGTCTCATTCATCGGAATAAAGTTAAGCATAATGAAGGAGGCGTTATTCAACCAAAAATAATTTTTATGAATTTTTTAACAAACCTTGCGTAACCAAATTGAAAAAACCAATTACCTTTGTTGAACTAGTAGTAGGTTTAGGTTAATGGTCAGGAGCTTTGGTTTACACCAAGGCTCTTGGCTTTTATAGACACTTATGAAAATCAAAATACTCATGGTTGAAGACGATATCAGTTTAGGTATCGTAGTCTCAGATCAACTTCGCTCTGATGGTTATACCGTCACGCTCTGTGAAAATGGCTCAGAAGCACTGCGCCGCTTCCAAGAAGACACCTATCACCTTTGCATTCTAGACGTCATGCTTCCGGTCAAAGACGGCTTTACTTTAGCGCGCGATATTCGCAAGCAAAATGCTGAAATTCCAATTTTGTTTTTGTCTGCGCGTTCCATGACCGAAGATAAAATTGCTGGTTTTAATGCTGGTGGTGATGACTACCTCACGAAACCTTTCAGCGCTGAAGAATTACAACTAAGGGTCAAGGCGCTTTTGAAACGCGTCAAACTTCAGGTAGATAGCCCAGAACAAAAAATTCTGCAAATCGGCACCTATATTTTCGATACCGAGAATTTTACTTTGAAGTCTCCGAGTCAGTTGATCACCCTCACCAAGAAAGAAGCCATGATTTTGCGCACCCTCAACAAATTCAAAAATCAACTCATCCCGCGCGATGTCATTTTGAATTCTGTTTGGGGTCAAGATGATTATTTTGTGGGCCGTAGTCTCGATGTTTTCATCACCAAATTGCGTAAATACCTCAAGGAGGATCCACGTATTCAAATCACCAATGTTCACGGCGTTGGTTTCAAATTTGAATGTGAAGAATGAGTGTTTTCATACTACATCTCGAAACGAGCACTCCCATTTGCAGCGTAGCGCTGTCCAAAAACGGGCAACTTTTAGGGTATCTTGACCAAATTGGAGATGGTTTTATACACGGAGAATCGTTAACGCTAATGATTGAAACGCTCTTGGCGGAGCAAAATGTAACACTTTCAATGCTTCAGGCCATTAGCTACAGTGCTGGTCCAGGTTCCTACACGGGTCTTCGCATTGGGCTTTCTACGGCCAAAGGTTTATGTTTTGCCTTACAAATCCCATTAATAGCAATCCCGACACATCAAAGTCTTTTGCAAATCGGGCTCGAAATTTTAGGGCCTCAAAATGCCAACATTGTCACAATGCTCGATGCTCGACGCATGGAAGTTTATTTCAAAGCGTTTGATCAGAATGGAGCTAACAAAACCCCGCTTGGTTGCCAAATTATTGAAGCTCATACGCTTGACCCATACAAGCCTTGTGTCGTTATTGGCGATGCCAATGAAAAAGTAGCTGCACTCATTCAAGATTCACAAATTCAGTACCTAAACACACCGCTTTCCGCTAAGTATCAGTCAAAAATAGCATTTGACTTATATCAAGAAGAGAAATTTGAAGATACAGCTTACTGTAGCCCGATTTATTTAAAGGGCGCTAACGGTGTTTTACTCTGAGGCCTCAGTTGGCACCACTATTTGGGGCTTCGGCGGCATCTTCCATTCTTTTTTTGATTCGTTGCCAACCGCATCTCGAACTAAAAGTACAATGCGCTCATTTTCTTGAAACGGAACTTTAAACTGAACACTTATTTGCTTGTTTTTTGCATCATAATAGGCTGGTACCCATGTGTCATTTTGATAACAAGCATAATAAGCTAGGCCCGAAAAATCATCAGATACCGACCAATAGAACTTTCCCGAACTAGTAGAGTCGAGTTTATTCAATGCATTTTCTTTAACAACCGGAGCAACAAGATCTTGTTTCAGACCCCAAATACCCATCGTTTTGGCGCTTGCACTCAAGACCCCCTGCTCTATTTGGCCAGCCAAAGCGCTGCCATTCATCGTGATGCAATATTTTTGAGCTGCTGCATCAGATTCAAAGCGATAAGAAATTTGAATGGGTTTTTGAATTAATTGAGTAGCACTGCCAATTGTTTTAGTTTGAAAATTGAGCTTTTTAAGCGTGGGTTCGTAAAATGTCAATGAATCTATTTTTATGGACCATGCACCTTGTTGATACGCATAAGCCTTTTGAGGCAGCCAATGCGTCGTTTCTTGATAAAATGGCTGAGCAGGTGCTTTTGGGTGCTGATTGATGATTTGCAAGTTGTGCTGTGCTTCGTTGCCATTGACATCTCGGAGCATCAACTGACAAGCAAGTGTATCCATTACACCCAAGTCAAATACACCTAAGCCATCGTAGGGGTAAATGGTCAACGGATTTGAATTGGACCTAAACAACTTTTGAAATTTCCGTTTGGTACTGCGCGCATAAGTCGCATCGTGGTGGGTATTGATATAGCGCGAATGGTCGAAGTTAATTTCGTCAAATTCTACCGCAGTTGCCTTTTGACCTGCTGCAAAAAGCTCTGTCGAAAAAACGTTGCAGGTCCTGCCGGCACTAGAAAAATAATCCTCAACTTCTAAAGCAACACCAACAAGTTGACCTTGCGCCAAAAAACCTGGTGGTAAATCTACTTGATGCGTTTTTGCCGTAAGCGCAACATTCAAGACCTTGCTGGGAACTGCATAACCATTGGTATCGAGGGCATAAACTCGGATGCCTTTCAGTTGCGGCGTTGCTTGATCTGAAATTTGAAAACCATGTAAAAATGGATTGAGCGCGTGCTCCGTTTTGGTATCGCGCAGCTCAAAATGTAAGTGCGGGCCAGTAGAGCCACCCGTGTTACCCGAATAGGCAATGAGTTCACCTCGTTTTACGGGCAAGATCTGTTCTGGCAAAATGAGGTCAATTTCATTATTGAGTCGTGCAGCAGTGCTATCCAAATATACATTTTGAATGCGCTCGGCAAAACGCGTACAATGCGCATAAACTGTAGTGTAGCCGTTTGGGTGTTGGACATACAAAACCCAACCATAGCCCACCGATGAAACCCGAATTCTCGAGACAAAACCATCGGCACAAGCATAAATTGGTAAATTGATTTTCCCGCCCGTTCGGATATCAAGACCCATATGAAAATGATTGGGGCGTAAATCACCGAATCCTGCACTCAGCTCAACGGGCGAATCCATCGGAAGTGCCCAATTTTCTTGCGTAGTCAGGAATTGCCCAATACTTTGAAATACCGAAATACATGTCAAAAACAAGAGCAGGTAGCGCATGCACAAAACTAATCAAGAAAAAATACAAATTCCTTGACTGATTTTGTAGGATGTAAACGAATGCTTGTTAACTTTGTGAAAAGTCACCGCTTAACATGACTGAAAATCTAAATAACCTCATTTCCGATATCCGTAGTCGCAGCTTACATTTAGCTGGGCTCTTGCATGCTGAACGTGCACAGCACGAAGTTTTGCAAGGTGAAATCAATCGCGTCAATGAACAACTCAAGGCAGAGCAAGCATTGGTCGCACAACTCCAACAAGAGGTTACACAGTTATCAGATGCATTGGCGGAGGCTCAAAACAAAGTTGTGGAAATTCCGGTTGCGCCAAAAGGCCGCAATGCCGAGGAAATTAACGCACTCGTGAAAGAAATTGAATTCTGCATAGAAAAGCTTAAACAAGCCTAATGAGTAAAGTTGCCCTTAAAATCAATATCGCCGGCCGGACCTACCCTTTAAATGTTCCGGAATCCGAAGCTCCTGCCGTATCAAAGGCAGCTGCCGATATCAATAAAGCGATTGAATTACTCAGAAAAAACTATGCTGTCAACGATAACCAAGACTTGCTAGCTATGTCCGCACTGCAATTGCTCACCAAAGCACAAGCAGAGGCCAAGCCAAGCGTTCAAGAGCCAGATTACTCGGA
Organism: uncultured Lishizhenia sp.; assembly: GCA_964590425.1. GTDB lineage: Bacteria > Bacteroidota > Bacteroidia > Flavobacteriales_D > Crocinitomicaceae > UBA952. Next base: position 7,539 of record CAZPWB010000049.1, read on the forward strand.
CCTCGAGGCTGCACTTGAAGCGCTCAGACAAGACTTAAACGACATTCAATAATCCTTCGCGCTTGCCATTCACAACTACAAATTAGTGTAGTATGGATATATTATGGTTATTAATCGGAGCACTTGGAGGTGGTGGAGCCACTTTCGTCCTTCAAAAAAGTGTGCTCAAAAAAGATGCTGAACGCATCATCAAAGACGCCGAATCAAAGGCTGAAACCATTCAAAAAGAGCGCGCATTACAAGCAAAAGAGCGCTTTTTAAAGCAAAAAGAAGAACACGAAGAAGCCATCAAAGATCGTGAAAAACGCATGCAATCCAATGAAGATCGCTTCCGCACCAAAGAAAAAACACTCAATCAAAAACTAGAGGAAATTGGCCGTAAAGAAAAGGAGTTAGAAAGCACACAAGCCGACTACCAATCTAAAGCTGCACACCTCGAAACACGCATGCAAGAACTCGACAAAATGCACCAAAAGCAAATTGCCGAGTTGTCAAAAATTGCGCAGTTGGCGCCTGAAGATGCCAAGCAACACCTCATGCAGGCCCTTACGGACGAAGCCCGCACTGCAGCTATGGCCACCATCAAAGAAATTACTGAAGAGGCTAAACTCAATGCTAACAAAGAAGCGCGCAAAATCGTTATTCAAAGTATCCAACGCGTAGCCACTGAACAAGCTATTGAAAACGCCGTTTCTGTTTTCAACATTGAATCAGACGAAGTCAAAGGTCGCATCATTGGTCGTGAGGGTAGAAATATCCGTGCACTTGAAGCGGCTACAGGTGTAGAAATCATCGTAGACGACACCCCTGAAGCGATCATTCTTTCTTGCTTTGACCCTGTGCGTCGTGAAATTGCACGCCTCAGCTTACACCAATTGGTGTCTGATGGCCGTATTCACCCAGCGCGTATTGAAGAAGTTGTCGCAAAAACGCGCAAACAACTCGACGAAGAAATTGCAGAAACAGGTCGCCGTACTTGTATTGACCTCGGTATTCATGGCTTACACCCAGAGCTCATGCGCATGGTAGGTCGTATGAAATTCCGTTCGTCTTACGGACAAAACCTTTTGCAACACTCCCGCGAGGTAGCCAACCTTTGTGCCATTATGGCTGCTGAGTTAGGTCTCAATGTCAAACTCGCTAAAAGAGCTGGTTTACTCCACGATATTGGTAAAGTGCCAGACGAAGAGCCAGAATTGCCCCACGCTATCCTCGGTATGAAAATTGCCGAGAAATTCGGTGAAAAAGGCGATGTTCTCAACGCCATTGGTGCTCACCACGACGAAATCGAAATGACAACCCTTATTTCACCAATTGTACAAGTATGTGATGCCATCTCGGGCGCGCGTCCTGGTGCACGTCGTGAAATCGTAGAAGCGTATATCAAGCGTATCAAAGAACTCGAAAACTTAGCGCTTTCATACGAAGGTGTTGGTAGTGCCTATGCCATCCAAGCAGGTCGCGAATTGCGTGTCTTGGTAGAAGCAGAAAAAGTTTCTGACCAACGCGCCGAAGAATTGTCATTTACGATCTCACAAAAAATTCAAACCGAAATGACCTACCCAGGTCAAGTTAAAGTAACCGTCATTCGCGAAAAACGCGCAGTGAGTTACGCCAAATAATTGCGATGCGCCAAGACCAGCTGCCCCTTCTCATTTCAGGGCCCTGTTCGGCCGAAACGCAAGCACAAGTTTTAGCGACAGCGGAAGCCCTTGTTGGTCTTCCGCTGTCTTATTTTAGAGCGGGCATCTGGAAGCCACGCACGCAACCAGGCGCCTTTGAGGGTGTCGGAGAAAACGGCCTACAATGGCTGCAAGAAGTCAGAGCTCAGTATGGCTTTAAAATCTGCACCGAAGTAGCTACTGCAGAACACGTCGAACTCGCTAAGAAATACGAACTCAACATGGTCTGGATTGGCGCAAGATCCACGGTGAATCCATTTACCGTTCAAGAACTTTCAGAAGCCTTACAAGGAAGCCAAATACCTGTAATGGTCAAAAACCCCGTGAACCCAGACCTCAAACTTTGGTTGGGCGCCATTGAAAGACTCGAACGCCATGGCATTCAAGTGCTTGGCGCCATACACAGAGGTTTCTCGGTTTATGAAAAAACCAATTACCGCAATAACCCCCATTGGCAAATTGCCATCGACCTCAAACAAGAACGGCCGGCGCTGCAACTTGTCATGGATCCTTCGCATATTGGTGGCAGGGCCAACCTCATCCAACCCTTGGCCCAACAAGCACTTGACCTCAACTATGATGGGCTCATGATTGAAAGTCACATCGACCCAACAGCCGCCTGGACAGACGCCAAACAACAAATCACCCCTGAAGCACTCAAAGAAATATTTGCAGGTTTAGAGCCGAGAAATCCGGCAGCTATCCAAGCCAATGCCTTGGCTCAATTCAGAGAGCAACTCAGTTTCATCGATGAATCTTTGATCAATTTGCTCCAACAACGCATGTCTATTTCTAAAGAAATTGGCATTTATAAAAGACAGCACAACCAGCACATTTTACAGGCCCAACGCTGGGAAGAAACACTCAAAGCCAATTTGCAAAAAGCCGTAGATAGCGGTTTATCTGAAGAATTTGCAAGTCAAATGATCAAGATGTTACACGAAGAATCGTTGCGCATTCAAATGGCCATTAATAGCCTTCCCGACAATGAAAATCAAGGGCAATAATTATCGCGGAACACTCCAAGCACCTGGCTCTAAAAGCCATGCACAACGCTTGCTCCTCTTAGCTTGCTTGTCAAAAAAACCGAGTCAAATTGCTGGCTTTCACCGCTCAGCAGACAACCTCTCGATGCTTGCCGCACTTGAACAATTTGGCCATGAATTTCAGGTGCTTGACACCACCATTATGGTTCAGCCAAGTAAGCACAAAAGTTCGCATTTAAAAATCGATATTGGCGAAAGTGGCTTTGGACTCAGAACTTTGGCTTTCGTAGGTAATTGTTTTAGTGAAAGTTACCAATTAGAGGGTCAAGGAACTTTAAAGAATCGGGAGCATTGGGCTACTATTGAATTACTGCAAAAATTAGGTTTGGAAGTGGTGCATCAAGAAGGCAAATTACCGCTTCATATAAAAGGAAAAATCAAGAATTTTCAACTCAACTTGGATGGCGCTAGTGGTTCGCAACATTTATCGGGCTTGTTTTTGCTAGCCGCCGCAACTGAAGGGACTTGGCAAATTAGCATTGAAAACTTAAAAAGCGCTCCCTATTTTGAATGGACGCTGCGCTTGTTACAAGAAACTGGCTTTCAATATGAAAAACAAAACAACACCTACTTTTTTACAGGCGCCCAAGACCTTCAATTAGCAAATACAGCTGTAGAAGGCGACTGGAGCAGTGTTGCCGCCCATTTGGTAGCTGCAGCAATTAGTGGAGAAATTTTGGTGGATGGTCTCAACCCAAACAGTCTTCAGGCAGACCAAGCGCTTCTTGAGATTTTATCTGATTTTGGTGCGCATATTGAATGGAAGCAAGACAAACTTCTCGTTTCAGAATCCGCTGAGAAAAAACCATTTCATACCAACCTGACGGATTGCCCAGACTTGTTCCCAGTAGCAGTTATATTAGCTTGTGCGAGTAAAGAAGTGTGCCAAATTTCTGGTATTTCACGCCTTCAAAACAAAGAGTCAGACCGCCTGGCCGTGATGTCTGAAGCATTACGTGCTTGGAATATTCCTTTTGAAATCAAAGGAGATACCATCAGTATTCATGGAAAGGGCAAACTTCCAATGGCCAGTTTGAAAAGTCACCATGACCACAGAATTGCCATGGCCATAAGCATAGCGAGTCTAATCAGTGAAAAAGGACAAGAGTTAGATGATATAACATGCCTCAATAAGTCTTATCCTGGATTCTTTGAGGACTTTCAAAGACTGAGTGCTTCGGGCTTCTAATTCTTAAAATGAATGAAGGTTATTGAAATTAATTCATTTCTAGAATCAACTCTTCGAAACTCAGGTGTAATTTAGAAAGTCTTTCTTTGATTTCTTTTTTCTTTTGAGCCGGGACCTGTTTTTCAGCCAAAAGTAAGTTGTAGTATTTTCTAACCATTGCGGTGTCGCGTGGCTCGTTGATGTCATAAGAACTGGCTAAACTTTCGAGTACTAAAACCTTGTTTTTGTAATTCGGGAAACGCGCTAATAAAGTATCGGCGTAGGCACGCGCCTCTCTCGGTGCTGACATGCTTTCGTAAATCATGTGGGTCTTGAATAGGCAATCAGCACTGAAGTCATCTGAAGGAAAGGCCTGAAAGTAGGCTTTGTAACGATTGACCAATTCAATTTGGGACAAACTCGTGATGGTTTTTGCCTTTTCAGGATCGGCTTGTAATTTGGAAAGCGAATCTTCGTAATGGGTTACCGCCTCCTTAAGGGTTTCTTGCTTCGTTTTTTCAGTGGCACGTGTTCCACAAGCAACAATGAACATGGAGAGCAAAGCAAAACTTAGTATTTTTCTCATATCAATCGTTGTTTTTTGTGACCAGGAAAACTCATTTTGTAATCGACGTTGATGGCACCAATTGTAATGTTTCCAAGGCGCTTTGTCAGTAATTTTTTCTTGAGCGGACTGAGGTGATCTGTAAATAAAATGCCTTCAATGTGGTCGTATTCATGCTGAATGATGCGCGCTGCATAACCTTCATAACTTTCTTCATGGAACTCCCAATTTTCATCGTAGTAGGTAATGACCAATTTTTCATGGCGATTCACGTTTTCGCGAATGCCCGGAATAGACAAGCAACCTTCTTGAAAGGCCCACTTATCTCCAGTTTCTTCCTCTATAATTGGATTGATAAACACCTTTTTGAAATTTTCTATGCCTTCAGCTTTTGGATCTGGTTCGTCATCTTCTTCATCTGCAAATGGGCTGCCATCCACGATAAACAAACGAATACTTTTGCCAATTTGTGGGGCGGCTAAACCAACACCTTTGGCATGATACATGGTTTCGAACATGTCCGCGATTAACTTTTGTAAATCAGGGTACTGTTCGTCGATTTCGACGGCTTCTTTTTTCAGTACAGGGTCGCCATAGGCTACAACAGGTAAAATCATGTTACAAATTTAGTAAGGATTAGCTTTGACTCAAGAAATCTTGCAAAATCAGTGCCGCGGCAACCTGATCAATGAGTCCTTTGTCTTGCTTTTTCTTTTTGTTCCCCATCAAGGCAATGGACTGACTGGCCATTTTCGAAGAATAACGCTCATCCATTAAATGAACCGCGATACTTGGGAATTTGTTTTCAAGTTCAGTCTTCAATAAACGGACATTTTCAGTGACATGTGAATCTGAACCATCTAAACGAGTCGGAAAACCCAACACAATTTCTTCAATTTTCCTTTTTGGAATTTCTATACTTAACCAATTTTCAAGCGTGCTTGAATCAATGGTGGTTAAGGGGCTTGCAATAATGCGATTAGGGTCACTGATGGCTAGGCCACAGCGCTTTAAGCCAAAATCGATGCAGAGTACTACAGACATGTGTCAAATTTACGCAGAAAGCCCGAACAAGCTTATAGAGAGCGGTCTTCAATTAAACAAGTATTTGTAATTTCGTGAACAAATGAGCAAATACTTCTTCTTTTCAGGGCTTCTCTTGTGCCTCTCTTTGCTGGGGTGTAAAGACAACAGCGCACAGCAAAACGCAATCCTGACAGACCAAGATGGCTTCAGCTATGAAACGCCCTTTGAAGGAATTGAGGCCTTTCTAGACTACCAAAAAAAAGTTGACCAACGCACAGATCTTCAAAACCTGCGTTCCTTGCTTTTCACGCACAAGAATGGCAAAAACTTGCAATCCACTGCCAAAATTGATAACGCCGGAGAAATTGCCAAAGCAGAACTACACAAGATGCTAGAAAATGGACAGCAACTCAACTATACCTTCTACTTCTTAAAAGGCGTCCTGAGTACGGCAAAAATTGAAAAAGTGAATCAAGAAAAAAGCCAAACGCACGTTGTCTTCTTTAATGCAGAACAAAGCCCTATTGCCAGCTACATCTGCCATTCATCAGCTTCAGAGTCTGAACCCAATAAAAATCTCAAGCTCAACAAAAACAAACCGAGCTTCTACAAAGACATCGAAAGCACCCTCCAACAACTCTCCGATCTCCAAAATCAAGAAGGTGAATTCACCCTTTCTTTCCTTGGTTTCAATGAAGCCTACAACAAGCGCTTCATCGAATTTGGCAATGACACCTACACTAGTAACCTAGCCTTCATTCCACAAGAACCTTTGGTCCAAAAAATCCAAAGCAACCCTGAATCCTACTTAAACAAAACCTTCAACATACAATTCCAAGAGATCACCGAAGCCTCCGGATTTAGTTATCAGTTGTTGACAGAGATTACTGAAATGCATTAAAAAGCTTTATTATATAGTTAAATGCAACAAATTGATCTCTTTATTCGTCTTAAGATATTGTACTAGCCCATTTTCATGAAAAAACTCTTACCTCTCCTCCTTTTTATTTCGTTTAGCCCGCTGTTTTTTGCCCAAAATGTGAAAGTGAGTGGGCGCTTGGTCGATACCAGCGGGACACAACCTATTCATGAAGCCAGTATCATGGCGATACGCCTGCGCGATTCAGTATTGATCAAGTATACACGCAGTAACCCGAATGGTGAGTTTCAGTTGCAAGGTTTGCCTATTGACTCTTTTCAAGTTGTTGTGGAACATCAAAATTGGACGCCAAGAAGTATCTATATCATGGCCTCAAAGCAGAAAACTACTTTTGAACTTCCCGATATTCGCTTGTTTCCTAAAATTCAGGAAGTCAAGGATATTGTGGTGACGCGCAACCGCAATGCCATGTATTTTAATGGAGATACTTTGGTGTTTGTGGCTGACTCTTTTAAGGTGGCTGAAAATGCTGTTGTGGAAGATCTACTCAAGAAATTACCCGGAATTAAAGTTGAAGACGACGGTTCTTTGACTTCACAAGGAAAAGAAATTAGTAAGGTATTGGTGGATGGCGACGAGTTTTTTGGCTCGGACCCCACAATTGCTACCAAGAACTTAGCCGCAAAAGGCGTTGAATCTGTGCAGGTTTACGAAAAGAAAAATGAAGATGCCGCTGCAGGCCAAGACGACAAAATACAAGTGCTGGACCTCAGACTCAAAGAGGATGCAAAAAAAGGATATTTTGGAAAAGCTGCTTTAGCCACTGACTTCAATCAAGGGGCATCAGATGAAGCGTTTTATGAAAGTGAGCTGCTTTACAATAAATTCAACAAGACCCAGAAAATTTCAGTGTTCATGCTCGCTTCCAATACGCCTAAATCCAATTTTGGCTTTGGCGACATGAATAAATTCGGCCTTGATAACGAGCGCAACGATTCGGGCCTAAATTTCTGGGATCGCGATTCTCGTGGTGACCGTTCCGGGATTCCACAGACTTTAAAAACTGGTGTTTATTATAATGATCGCTTGTCTAAAAAAGTGAAATTGGGTCTCAATTATGCCTATTATGAAAGCCGTTTACAAGCTAACTCGAGCAGTCAGTCACAGTACTTTTTGACAGACAGCTCTTATTACACGAAAGATTCTACCAATAACCGATCTTTGAATAGCTCTCATCGTTTAAACATGACCCTCACTGTCGATCTCGATTCTCTGACCAAATTAGAATTGAAACCGAATTTGAATATAGATGCAGGCGAACAAGACAACACCGCAATTAATCAGTTTTTAAATAATAGCTTTACTCCTTACTTGGTGACAGATGTTAATAACACCTATATATCAAAAGGAATGAGCAGCCGTTCAGAAGCCACATTAAGAAGGAAATTTGGCAAAGCTGATCGCGAACTAGAGCTCAAGTATATTTTGAATGCAAATGAAAATTCTTCAGAAGGTGGCCTCAAAACATCAACGGTGAATCTAACTTTGGATACCCTTATTGACCAGAGAAA
>CAZPWB010000050.1:0-15140 GCA_964590425.1 uncultured Lishizhenia sp.
CCGTTGTCTCAATTGCGGGGTGCAAAGATATGTACTCTTTTTGGTTCTGCAATAACTTTTTGAAAGAAATTTTAAAAAAAATAATTGCGTAGAGACAAGTAGTCTAACGATCAAGCATTTGTAAGGTTTCACTTTTTTAATCTTTTTTGTGGAAACCTTGCTTTTTCAGCATCTTTGTAGCAGATGGTCTGGAATAAAAGGAAATATTTAAGCGGTCTTGAAGACGCTGCTGTTCTGCAATTATACAAACAGAAGCAATGGCCTAGATGCATCGATGAGCTTTTTCTGCGCTATGGACATCTTATTTATGGTGTCTTTCTAAAATATACGAAAGATAAATACGCAGCTGAAGACTTATTAATGGATCTCTTCGCTAAATTACCTCAGCTCCTTATGCATCATGAAATACAACAACTGAAACCGTGGTTGCATACAGTCGCTAGAAATGAAGCCCTCCAGTTTATCAGAAAAGCAAAAAAAATAACTGGAGTTTCCTTAGATGAAAATTATATGGATCATGCGGGTGGTTCTACATCAGATGAAGCACAAGAAGAAATCTTATGGAAAGAACAACAATTGAATTTGCTCGAAAAAGTGATGGACAAACTAAAGCCTGTTCAAAAAGAATGCATTCACTTGTTTTTTATCGAGCAACTCAGCTATGAAGAAATCATGAATAAAACCCAACTGAGCTTTAAAGAGGTAAAAAGCCATCTGCAAAATGGAAAAAGAAATTTAAAGATAATGATGGAGCAAAATAGCAACAATGAAAGCAACTAAAGCAGCATTCGAAAAATATCTTTTGAGCCAAGATCAAAAAGAAAAGCATGCATTTGAGAAGCAGCACTCAGATGACGAGCTAATTATGGATGCCGTGCAAGGATACATTGAAAATCCGGAGGGTTGGTCTCATTTTTCAGGAATTGACAAACGTTATAGCGCAAAGCGAAGGAGATTAGCAATACCATCACTTATCATTGGACTTGGGCTTGTTATTCTATTAGGAGTTCTTTGGCGTCCTCAAGAATTTGAAAAAGAACCAATGCATAAAGAATTGCCAAAAAAATCATTGGTAGCCAAAATAAAAATTCATCAACCTAAAGATTTAAAAAGTCTAGCGCCTTTAAGTAGCCAGAAACGCATCAGTCCACTTGTTGTATCAAATGATTTTGTTTTAAAACAAAATGACCAAGAGCAGCAGGTAGCGCCAATTTCGCCGATGCAACAATTGCCAATAAAACCTATACAGACAAACAACCACTCAAAGAAAGAGCTTAAGCGCAAAATAGGAAGAGAACTCCTGATTAAAAACTTTAAAGTCATCGACTACAAGTACTATCGCAAGTCAAATTTCAAAGGCAGAGAAATCAACGAAGCCAGCGAGCACAGTGATGAAATATCAATTCCGTATTTCAATATGTTAAGCAGCGCTCTTGAAAATTTTACAAAAAACGATTACAAATTGTGCTTATTAATGTGCGATCAAATCTTGGCTGAATACCCAGACGATGCCAACGCATTATTTTATGGCGCACTGAGTACATTTAATTTGAAGCAATTTGAACAAGCAGAAAACAGACTGCTTAAATTGAAAACTATCGACTTTTCGAATTTTATGGAAGAGACAAATTGGTACCTATTATTAGTCTACCAACAGCAAAAAAAAGAGGCCGCGTTTAGCAGCCTCAGACTCAGCATTATTGAAAACAAAGGTTTTTACGCCGAAAGAGCGGCAAACCTTCATTATTAATGTTGTACGCTGATTGTTTTAGAAAACGCTTGATTTCCGACGAAGAAATGTACTACATAAAAGCCTTCAGGAAGCCCAGTCGGCAAACCAACGAAAGTCTTGTTTGCACCAATGGTCGAAGCGCCTAATTTCTTTGAAAAGACCGACTTTCCGTTTAAATCAACCACGTTTAAGCTTGTTGTTGCAATTGAAAGTGTTGAATATTCGATGTAAACTGCATTTTTATCAATAGAGTATCCAGCATTGAAATTCGTTTCGACTTGCAATTCTTCAATACTGACGTCGTCATTTAAAAAAACGTGCTGCGACAAATAGATGATGTCACCGTTGTCATTGCCATTGTTATTAGCTTTATTGGTGGCCACATAGAAAGTAATGGCACCCTGTTCTGTAGCCGGTGCTTCCCAGGTCCAGTTCCATGTTTGAGTTGCCGAAGTATTTGAAGAACTTTTGTGTGTAGCGTATTTGCGTTGCCCACCAGAAATTGTTGCTGTCTTGATTTGCGTATTAGCGCCAGCGACAAAGTTACCAGCCATTGTGTTGGCAGCATTTAGTGCCGTTACTTGAAATCCTTTTTTTGCAGGATTACTAGCCATTGACAAATTAACGGCGTAACTCGCTCCGGGGGTGTATTGTGTAATGCCAAAACCAATGTCATTATTAACAACTAATAAGTTTTCGTTAGCTCCATTTTGAGTGGCTCCGCTATGACAACTAGTACAGTTTTGTTCGCCAGGCGCACCAGCCTGACCGCCGCTTGGGCCATTTGCATTGAATGGGGCTGCCTGAAAACCTGAAGGAGCATTGTTTTTGAAAGAAAATAAGCCAAAGGTTACAAGCGCAATGGCAATAGGTAAAATTGTTTTTTTCATTTTGTAGCGATTAAAGTATTTGAGTTTGTTAATTATCAAGCTTTCCTTGGGAAATCCAGCATGCTATTTTTTGGATTGTTGAATCTGGTAATGCGGGGCCGCCAATCGGCATTAGTTGGTAACCATCTTGCTTCATTGAACCAAGAATTGCATTGGCGTTGGCAGAGATAGAAGTATATGAACTGAAGTCATAGCCAGCAGAGGCATTACCTTGATCATGGCAACTGATACATTTTTCTTGTATAATAGGCACAATATCATTGGAGAAAGAGACGGTTGTGTTGCACTGAATTTCAGTGGGCGTCACTTTATCTTTAGAACAAGAAAAAAGTGCAAAAGAACAAGATGAACAGATGATTAAACCGACAATAAAAAAGAATGTTGATTTCATGTATATTTTATTTAGATAGTGCTGGAATTTCAAAATTCACTTTCATTTGATCCGGAACCGCTTCGCTTTTTTTACCGACCTTGAAATCAAGTCTGTTGACAAAGAAAGTGCCTTTGAGCGTGATTTTATTACCTGCCTTGGTATAGGTTGCAGGAACGGTTACAGGTTTAGTGATCCCCTTAATGGTGAGGTTACCAAAGATATTGTAGGTGTTTGCATCCTTCTTTTCGACTTTGGTTGATTTAAATTTAGCATAAGGATATTTCACTGCGTCAAACCATTCTGGTGTTTGTGATTTTTTGGTCATCATGCCATTTCCTGTTGAAATAGAACGCACATCAATTTTTAAATCGAAGCTACATTTAGAAAGGTCCTTTTCGTCAAATTCGATTTGGCCTTCCATTTTTTTAAAGGAACCTGAAGGATCTTTGCTTTTGAATTCTAAGGAAAAATCTTGGGTAACTTCATAGTGTTCGAGTGCAATTAAAGTAAATGCGCTCAAGAACAAAAAGCTGAAAACGGTTAGTAAAGTAATCCGGATGTTTTTCATAACTCGTTGATTTTTAAAAATTATTCAATTACAAATTTCCTGCCAACCGTGAAACCAAAACGGAACTGACCTTTTTTCCATTGTTCAGATGTGTAAGGAATAAACTGAGTTTCGCCGATGCCGCCAGAGTTAGTGAGGTTAATCGTGAAGTTATGGCCGAAAGTAAACCACTCTAATGCAATGGCGCCACTGTTTGTAAAACCCTCTTGTCTGAACTGAGTACCGTTGAATGCATAATAATATTCTCCAATTAATGCAAAACGTGAAGTCAAGCGCAGACGACCCGCTACTCCGAGTGCAAATAAATCATTGACATCGGTGTTAGCGACATAATTGCGGTGAACGAGTGTAGGCATTAATTGAATGGCACCGCGGTCACCGAAATGATGTGCAATATTGACTTGTGCAAAATAGTTAAGCCGATGAACCGCCTTTGGGAAATGCGTGACTACGCCAAGATCTTCAGATGCGGTCATGTAAGTAAAACTCGAACCTGCCACAGCAGTAATAGAAATTGGAGATTTTTTTTCTTCTTGGCTAATGACCTTGTATTTAACGAAGCCGTCCACTAATGAACGATACGGAGCGCCTGTGCCTTTTGCGCGGCCAAAACCAACCATGAGTTGATCGGTAATGCCATACTCAAGAGCAATGCGCATGTCTGATAAGTTGTCGAAGCCAAACATATTTTGAACACCGCCATTTACACCAGCGATATCGCCGAAACGATGCTCGATGCGAAATTCATAGGTGCCTTTTTCAAGTGTTTCAACTGAATGGCCATTCACTACACGGGTAGACGAAAAAGTAATTGCGGGTTCTTCGTAGTTTTCTTCTTCGGCAATAGCCTCAGCTGGTTCTTGTGCAAAAACAAAAAGTGGTAAAAAAAAGCCTAGAAGTGATAATGTAAAACGTGTCTTCATAGAGGTTGTTAGTTTGAACCTTATTTAAGACGATTATTTTCAAAAAAGGTTTGGTTTAGGCCAAAAGTTTGTTCCTATCCTTTTCTTCTGCGTTTTTCAGCTAACCACTTTGGCACCGTTGGTTCATTTCCTTGCGGTTGCTCGATTAATTTTTCAAGAAGGTCAGGGCGCTTAGCTTTTTGAAGGCGTTGGCGGATCCAGTCTTTGTTTTCCTTTTTATACCAAAAGAAATAACGGTTTTGATTGAGTTTCTCTTCTCTGGTTTTAACTGTTCGGATTGGCTTCAGCGTATATGGGTGTACCCCAGTGTAGTAAATCACTTCCGCAACTGTCATGGGCGTAGGTGTAAAATCTTGAACCTGCTCCAATTGAAAGCCCATGTCTTTGGTTTCTGCGGCGAGGTTTGCCATGTCCATTTCTTCACAACCCGGATGCGAGGATATAAAATAAGGAATGAGTTGTTGTTTGAGCCCGTGTTTGGCGGACAAGCGATCGTACTTTTCTTTGAATTTGTGGAAGTACTGAAAAGAAGGCTTGCGCATCACTTTTAATGTAGCATCTGAAGTGTGCTCGGGGGCCACTTTCAAGCGTCCGGATACGTGACGGGTAATGACTTGCTCGATGTATTCGTCGTGGTTGCCGTCTTCGTTGTTTTTATTGAAGTCATCGACAAGGAGGTCGTAACGAATCCCTGAGCCCACAAATGCTTTTTTAACGCCTGGGAATTTATCGATCTTGCGGTACAGATCTGTCATTTGCTTGTGCGACGTGTCGAGGTTATGACAAATCACTGGATGTATACAGCTCGGCGAAACACACTTGGCACAAATGGCTTCGTCTTTTCCTTTCATTTTATACATATTGGCAGAAGGCCCGCCGATATCAGATAAATACCCTTTGAATTCAGGGTGTTTGGTGAGTTCTTCTACCTCTTTCAAAATAGATTGCTCACTTCTAGAGGCAATGAATTTTCCTTGATGGGCAGAGATGGTACAAAAACTACAACCTCCAAAACAACCGCGGTGCGTATTGACCGAGAATTTGATCATGTCATAGGCCGGAATGGCGCCACGTTTTTTGTATTTGGGGTGCGGAAGTCTGGTGTAAGGCAAATCAAAAGAGCCGTCCATTTCTTGTTCAGTCATGGTTTTAAACGGCGGATTAATCACAAGCGTTTGGCTGCCTACTTCTTGTATGATGCGGTTAGCTGCCCACTTATTAGACTCGACTTCAACAATTTTGAAATTTGCCGCATAAGCCAATTTATCTTTGAGGCAGGTCTCGTGGCTGGCTAGCGCTACGGTTTCCCAATTTTTGTTTTTAGGAAGTTCTTCTGTACTGTCTTGAAGAAATGCCACCTGATTGATAGTTTTCGCTTGTGCAAACGGAACGCCACGTTTGAGCAGACGAAGTAAGGTCCGTAAGGGCTGCTCACCCATGCCGTAAACTAATAAATCTGCTTTGGAATCGACCAAAATAGATGGCATCAGTTGATCTTTCCAGTAATCGTAGTGCGTAACCCGGCGCAGAGAAGCTTCGATGCCGCCAAGTAATACTGGAACATCAGGGTAAATTTCTTTTAAAATGTTGCTATAAACGATACTAGCGTAATCTGGGCGGAAACCAGCCTGGCCGCCTGGCGTGTAGGCATCTGTTGAACGCAAGCGTTTGTTGGCAGTGTAGTGGTTCACCATAGAATCCATACAGCCCGCGGTGACGCCGAAAAAATACTTGGGTTTGCCGAGTTTTTTGAAGTCCCGGAGGTCATCTTTCCAGTTGGGCTGTGCCACAATACCAATTCGGAAACCTTCACTTTCTATAATGCGGCCAATGACCGCCGTTCCGAAGCTTGGATGGTCAACATAGGCATCACCTGAAATCAGAATAACATCGAAGTCTTCCCAGCCGCGTTTTTCGGCATCTTTTAAAGATAAGGGTAACCAATCAGAAAGTGGGCGCTCAGCGTTCATAGTACAAAGATACACCAAGAACAATGCGTCCTGAAATTTGTTGTAATTTTGTCTATCTAGATTTTATAAACTCATTAAATTATACCAATATGTCTTTTGAATTACCAGCGCTTCCGTATGCTTACAACGCATTGGAACCACACATCGATGCGCGCACGATGGAAATCCACCACAGCAAGCACCACCAAGCTTACACCACCAATTTGAATAATGCAATTGCTGGTACAGAGCTTGAAAATATGTCTATCGAAGACATCCTTAAAGTGTGTAAAGACAAGCCAGCTGTCCGTAACAACGGTGGCGGATTCTGGAACCACAACTTGTTTTGGGAAATCATGGCGCCAAACGCTGGTGGAAACCCAACAGGTGAACTTGCAACTGCCATTGACGCCACTTTTGGTTCATTTGCTAATTTCCAAGACGAGTTCACTAAAGCTGCTACAACGCGCTTTGGCTCTGGCTGGGCTTGGTTATGTGTTACTGATGGCAAACTTGAAATCTGCTCAACCGCCAACCAAGACAACCCACTCATGGGCGAAGGCTGCAACGGAACGCCAATTTTAGCTCTTGACGTTTGGGAACACGCATACTACCTCAACTACCAAAACCGTCGCCCAGATTACATCACCGCATTTTTCAATGTGATCAACTGGGACGTCGTTGCCTCTAAATTTGCTGCAGCGAAATAACAAGCGAATCCATTCAAATAATAAAGGGCGGCCCTGCGGGCCGCCCTTTTTGTTAAATATTGTTTCTTTTGTGAGATCAATACGGATTAAAAGTTCACCTGTGCCTGAATTCGGAGTAGGTTTCCTCTTTGGTAATTAACCGGATTGACAGCGTCTTCAAAACGACGTGCAGACATCGTGTACATTACCACAAGTTCAAAATTCCTATTCGGTTGCCATTCAGCTCCAATTTCTAATTCCTTCACTTCGTAACTGCGCGCATCCAACTCGTGTTTCTTTCCTCCATCGTAATACTGAAAGCGACTAAATGGAATGAGTGTCTGACCATTAAAATCTAATTTATAGCTTGCGGTTATATAACCACCTTTCAAGGGGCTTTCAATCACACTGTTTGTTAGTCTATCGTATTCCGGTCCACGACCAATATTATACTCAGCAAGAATACCAAACGGTTTAGGATACAAAACAAACGTTGCTCCAATGCGTTCGTCGTTGTATAGTTTATCTGTAGCCGTTCCTACACCCGATGTTGTGGACAACAAAGTAAATTGCCCTTTGTAGGCTTGAATTCCTGCCTCTATAACTTGATTCTTTATTTGCACAGGATAAGAGGCTCTAGCTACAACATGCTTGTTCGAATTGAGTTCTGGACGATTTGCAGTCTGTCCGTTATAAACTCCTATTCCTAAAACACCGTAGTCACCAGATCCTTTTAAGCCCTCACTAACTAAAGAAGAAAACAACTTTCGAGTTTTTGCCGGTGCCCAATAAAAAAATACACCCAAATCACGCTCATTGGTAATCGCGCTGTTCAATGCATCGGCGCGGTCTAGTGGTATGCGGTTTTGCGAAGACTGCATGTTTTCAAAACCATAAGGAATCTTTGACTGTCCAATTCGAAAGCGAAACTCATTTTGCTCATCCAAACCTACATCGAAATAGGCATCGCGTAATTGACCAAAATGCATGGCTGAAGAAGATGGTGAACTTGCAAAATCAGGCTGGATATAAAAATAAACCCTAGGGCTAACTTGACCAAAGAAAATTAAACGCATTCGACGAATAAAAAAGTCATTATCACCTCCCCAACTTCTATCGCACTGCTCACATTCTAAATCTTCATTTGTTTGTAAAAGTCCGTTGTAACGAACCTGCATATATCCGCGCATTTGAACGTTTTCGTACCATTTTTTCGTTGCAGTCGGCGTTTTAGCTTTTGTTGTATCTTTTAATTGTTGTGCTTGAAATCCAAGTGAAATACTTAGTGTAATCAGAAAGAAGTAAATTTTTGACATGTGTAGCAATTTTAAATTCGTTGCCAAAATTAGTTCCTTCATACTGTGTTAACTTTGTTTTCATTTTCATTTAACTTTTAAATAATCTAGTTAACATTTTGATAACATTAGAGATTTTTTGTTAATTCGTTCAGGTTTGGGTACGCTCTCGTATTTTACTTATGGATTTATCAATGTTATGTTTACGTTAACAAACAGAACAATGGTTGAGAGTGCTTAAGGAACAAACTACATTTGCCTAAAAATCAAATATTATGGCCGGAATTTTAAGCTACTTTTTACCAAAAGACAAGGTGTTCTATTCTTTATTTGAAGACGCCAGTAATAACCTAGAGAAAATTGCTCAAAAGCTACAACAAGTAGTTCATGAGTCAGATTTTAACAAACGAGCAGCGCTTATCGAAGAAATGCGTGATATCGAGCATCAAAATGATAATATCACCCACCAAATTTTTATTGAACTCGGCAAGAACTTTATTACTCCTTTTGACCGTGAAGATATCCACGCACTTGCTTCTGCCCTAGACGATATCGCTGACTATATTTATGCTTCAGGTAAGAAGATCAACTTTTATAAAATTGACCCTATTTCTGACCAAGGAATTCAAAAAACAGCAGCTGCCATTTATGATGCTGTGATCGCTGTAAAAGCAGCCGTGATGGAACTACGCAACCTCAAGAATACACAAAAAATTATTGAGTGTGTTATCAAAATCAACAGCATTGAAAACAACGCTGACAACATTTTTGACATGAGCATCGAGCAACTTTTTAATTCTGATGTTGATGCAAAAGAATTGATTAAGCGCCGCGAACTTTACATGGTGATGGAAACAGCTACAGATAAGTGCGAAGACGCAGGGAATGTCATTGAATCAATTGTGGTTAAATACGCTTAGCATTTAGCGTACCATTTAAAACATCAAGCTATGTTTACGTTATTGTTAATCGTAATTGGAATTGCCCTGCTTTTTGACTTAGTGAATGGGTTTCACGATGCTGCCAATTCAATTGCAACAGTAGTATCCACTAAGGTGCTCACTCCTTTTCAGGCCGTTCTTTGGGCCGCCCTTTTTAATGTGATCGCCTTTTGGGTTTTCGACATGAGTGTTGGAAACACGGTTGCCAAAACTGTTGATAACAATGCCATTGACCTTTGGGTAATCTTGGCAGGTCTACTTGCCGCCACATTTTGGAACTTGTTAACCTGGTGGTTAGGAATCCCATCTTCATCCTCCCATACTTTGATTGGTGGCTTTGCTGGTGCTGCGGTTGCACATGCTGGTTTTGACGTTATTGAAGCCGGAGAAATTTTTAAAGTTGTCGCCTTTATATTTTTAGCACCAATTATTGGTGGTTTCATCGCCTATTTAATTGCCGTAGTTACTATTTCAAGGTCTTTTTGGAAAAAAATGTTGGTAATCTTATTACTATCAGGTGTTACCATAGGAGTAATGGAATACATGATTGAGTTCATCGATATGAAACCAATCATGATGTACATTGTCATTGGTATGATCTCTGTGTTTATTGTAGTTTACTTTTGGTTTGAAATTGCATATGGCTCAAAACGTCCTTCTGCAGTGAAAGAAGCAAACATGCACAAAAAGTTACAATTACTATCTTCTGCAGCTTTTTCACTTGGACATGGTGGCGCCGACTCTCAAAAAGTGATGGGCATCATTTGTGCAGCCTTACTAGTTTACGGAAACATGGGTAGAGAGGGCAAATTAGAGAAACCAGTCCCTAAAGATTTGCGCATCACTGAACTCATGCAAATTGAATACAAAGATGACGCTGGTAAAAAACACAAGTTTAAGCCAGAAGTTGCTGAAGTTAATGGACAGGTTTATTTCATTGATCACAAAGAAGTGATTGATGCGGCCACGGGCGTCGCAATATACACTGAAGATGGTACTCCATTTAAAGGTGCAGATCTAGGTAAGGTTCAAAACATGCCTGATTTCAAAGCTATTGATGAAGCACTTGAAAAAGTAGAAATCTTTACCTTCGGTGATGCATTGTGTGATGCGAAAACCAATGATACCATTTTCACAGAAACAACGCTCAATAAAAACTACAAGTTTGCCGGAGTATTTACTGAATATGTAGATGGATCAACTGGTGAATTGCGCGAAGGACACAAAATCAAAACAAAAGTACATTCTGACACCATGCCTTTCTGGGTATCTTTTGGATGTTACTTAATGATTGGTATTGGAACATTGATGGGTGGTTGGAAAATTGTCAAGACAATGGGAACTAAGATCACGAAGGTCACGCCGCTGGAAGGTGTTTGTGCCGAAACCGCAGGGGCGCTTACCCTGTTTACCGTATCTCAGTTTGGAATCCCGGTTTCGACAACCCACACCATCACTGGTTCCATTATTGGAGTTGGCGCCACCAAACGACTCAGTGCAGTACGTTGGGGCGTAACAATCAATCTGCTTTGGGCATGGATTTTAACCATTCCAGTAAGTGGATTATTAGCTGCAATTTTTTACTACTTGATCATTTGGTTTAAGTAGTCATAATCTAGAATTTTCGATGAAAAAGGGCGCTTATGTGCCCTTTTTTGATAAATATTCATTTGTATTTGCAAAAAATTCAAAATTCCTTAACTTTAGGCCGAATCTAAAAAATCAACTATGAAAAAACTTTTACTAACTATCAGTGCTGTTGCGCTTTCTGCTGCAACCTATGCACAGGTCATCGTTGCCGGGATTTCTCCTCAGAGCATCGTTGCCAATTACACTCACACTTGGGCAGATCCAGGAAGCGGTTGGGGAACACCTGACTTCAATATCCCTGGTACTTATGTTCAAGATACACTCATGATTGTAGATGACGGTTCTACAGGTTTAAACGCCCAAGGAAACCCAATCTCAGCTGAAGGATGTAATCCACTCATCAACAACTTAACAGGTAAAATTGCGGTTGTATTCCGTAACACTTGTGAGTTTGGTATGAAAGCACTTAATGCTCAAAATGCAGGTGCAGTTGGTGTCATCGTCGTAAACCGTAACCCAGGTGAAGTAATTGCTATGGGAGCGGGTGCTTCAGGTGCTAACGTAACTATCCCTGTTGTTATGGTAGACATCAATGATGGTTTATCGCTTATCGCTGCAATGGCTAATGGCCCTGTTGTTGCTTTCTTAGGAAACAAGACTGGTTTATTCCCGAACGATGCCGGAATTTCTGGTGCTGCAAGTTTATTGCCACGTCAAGCAATCATTGCTTCACAATTGGCACAAAACGGTTCAGAATTCAACTTTGACTTGGGTGCACGCGTTTACAACTACGGTAATCAAGCGCAAAGCAACGTTTCATTGAAGGCTACTATCACAAACCCAACTGGTGCGGTTGTATACGACAATACTGTTTCTGGTTTATCGATTGCTGCTGGTGACTCTACTGACGTAGATCCTAGTCAAGCAAGCACGTTGCCTAACTTCTCATTGGCATCATACCCAGTAGGAACTTATACCTTGACTTACACAGTAAGCTTAGGTGTTCCAGATAACTACGATGCGGACAACACTTTAACAACAACTTTCACTGTTTCTGATTCATTATTTGGTTATGCGCAAGCTGATGCTACTACAGGTGTGCCATCAGGAGGCAACTACTACCGTCCATCTAATAACAATCAAACTTTCTCTACTTGTCAGGTAATTGACAACGCAAACGCAAGCCGTTTGAAAGCGAAAGGTGTTTGGTTCTCTGCAACAACTTCTGCAACTTCAGGAGCAGTTCTTACCGGAGAAGAAATGGCGCTTTACCTTTACAAGTGGGAAGATGTTTTTGCTGACTTAAACGATGCAAACTTGGCTTTCAACACACTTACTGAAGTAGCTAACGGATTCTACTACTATCCAGACGATCTTCAAGGTGAAACTGTTTACGGTGCTTTTACTACACCAGTTGCACTTGAAAATAACCAACGTTACTTGGCTTGTGTACAAACCGTAAACCTTAGCTTATTCTTGGGTCATGAAAATGGTACAAACCTAACTTGGAACGAAGCATACTACCTTCAGCCAATGACACCAAACGAAAGTGATGGTTCTTGGTTTGCAGCTGGTTTTGGCTCTGACCTTCCAAGCTCAATGGCTGTTGCAGTGATGGACAACGATGTAAACGTTGCTGAATTGAACACAATTGACGGAAAAGCATTCCCTAACCCTGCAACAGATGTAGTTACTGTATCTATCGAAGGTGAGGGTGTTGCTCAGTTAGTAGTAACTGATGTTACTGGTAAAGTAGCAATGTCAGGTGCACTTAACTTGGCTGCTGGTCAAGCTGATGTAAACCTTGATGCACTTCAAGCAGGTCTTTACATTTTCAACGTAACACTTGAAAATGGTAAAACTGCACAATTCAATGTTGTGAAAAAATAAGCTTTATCGCTTTTGATTCGAAAAGGGACGGGCAACCGTCCCTTTTTTATTTGCTATCTTTGTGATATGTCAAAAGCATCATATACTGTCACTGCAGCACTCCCCTACGCCAACGGACCCCTTCATTTAGGACACGTTGCGGGCGTTTATTTACCAGCCGATATCTTTGTGCGTTTTCTGCGCATGAATGGCCATGATGTCACATTCATTTGTGGTTCAGATGAACACGGTGCAGCCATCACATTACGCGCCAAAAAAGAAGGATTAAGCCCAAAAGATATTGTAGACAAATATGACGGTATCATCCGAAATGCTTTCAAAGACTTTAATATCAGCTTTGATATTTTCCACCGTACATCTTCAGCCCTACACCACGAAACTTCAGCAGCCTTTTTCAAAAAACTCTATGACCAAGGCCAATTCACCGAAGAAGTTTCTGAACAATACTATGACGAACAGTTTCAGCAGTTTTTAGCAGACCGCTATATCACCGGAACTTGCCCCAAATGTCAAAATGCTGGCGCATACGGCGATCAATGCGAGAAGTGTGGTTCTGACCTCAGCCCAACTGACCTCATCAACCCTACATCAACACTAAGTGGCAGCAAACCCGTACTCAAAAGTACCTCACACTGGTACCTCCCCATGGACCAACACGAAGCTTGGCTTAAAGATTGGATCCAAGATGGCACCCTTGACGGAAAAAAGCAACACGAACCCAAAGAATGGCGCAACCAAGTCATTGGTCAATGCATGTCTTGGATCAATGGTGGTTTAAAACCACGCGCCATGACCCGAGACCTCGATTGGGGTGTTAAAGTTCCTCTACCTGGTGCCGATGGCAAAGTACTTTATGTTTGGCTCGATGCGCCTATTGGTTATATTTCAGCTTCTAAACAATGGGCCCTAGACAACGGCAAAGATTGGGAGCAATATTGGCTCAAATCCAAAGCCCCAGACCGCAAATTGGTGCACTTCATTGGTAAAGACAACATCGTTTTTCATGCGATCATCTTCCCAATCCTACTCAAAAATCATGGAGACTTCATTTTGCCAGACAACGTGCCGGCCTATGAATTCTTAAACCTCGAAGGCGACAAATTCTCTACCTCCAGAAATTGGGCAGTTTGGCTGCACGAATATTTAGAGGCTTATCCAGACAAAACCGACGAGCTCAAATATGTCCTCACGGCAATTGCACCAGAAACCAAAGATTCGGAATTTACTTGGAAAGAATTCCAGACGCGCGTCAACTCAGAGCTTGCCGATATCTTTGGTAACTTCGTAAACAGAACCTTGGTCTTGACTAATAAATACTACGAAGGGCAAGTGCCCGCAGCAGGTGCTTTTACTCCTGAGGATCAACAAATCATCGCGCAAATTCAAGAAATTCCTGGCCGTATCTCAAAATTGGCCTATGCCTACAAACTCCGAGAAGCACAAGCTGAAATGATGAATTTTGCCAGAATTGGCAATAAATATTTAGCAGACAACGAGCCTTGGAAATTAGTCAAAACAGATCCTGAGCGTGTGCAAACCATCATGCACATTGCGCTACAAATCACGGCTAATCTCCAAATTGCGTGTCAGCTCTTCTTACCTGCTACAGCTGCCAAACTCAGCACAATGCTCAATGCTTCTTGGTCAACATTTCAAGACCTTGGGCGCATTGACCTTTTACAAGCTGGGCATCAAATTGGCGAAGTTCAAATCTTATTCTCAAAAATCGAAGACACTCTTGTTGAAACCGAAGTTGGCAAACTCAAGGCAAGCAGTGCTGTTCAAAGTAAATATCCTCCTATGAAAGAAGCAATTGCATTTGATGATTTCTCAAAAATGGACCTCCGCATGGGTACCATTCTTGCCGCTCAAAAAGTAGAGAAAGCAGACAAACTGCTCCAACTCACCGTTGACACCGGCATTGACCAGCGCACCATTGTCTCAGGTATCGCCGAGCACTACGCCCCAGCTGACATCATTGGTAAAACTGTGCTTGTTTTACTCAACCTTGAACCGCGCAAAATTCGTGGCATCGAATCTCAAGGAATGATCTTAATGGCTGAAAACGAGGAAGGTAAACTGAGCTTCTTAGCATCCGAACAAGATTTCGGCGCAGGCCCTACTGTACGCTAACGATTTTTTACGCATATCTACTTGCAGAACTTAAAAAAGTTCGTATCTTTGTAGTCCCAATACGGAAAACAACACGTTTCAAGATATATTGCGGGGTGGAGCAGTTGGTAGCTCGTCGGGCTCATAACCCGAAGGCCATCGGTTCGAGTCCGGTCCCCGCTACTAAG
>CAZPWB010000051.1:0-14760 GCA_964590425.1 uncultured Lishizhenia sp.
GGCCGCTCTTGGAGCGGCCTTTTTTATTAATGTTTATCTTTGTTCTATGCAACAAATACTAGATAACCAGCAAATTCAGCAAAAAATAGTTCGCCTAGGGCACCAACTCTTAGAGGCAACCTTTGATCAGCAAGAAGTTTTTATTGGTGGGATTGCTGGCAATGGCTTTATCTTGGCCCAAAAACTCAGTGAAACACTGCGTGCCAATAGCGATATGCAAATTCATTGTTTTGAAATTAAGCTCAACAAAGATGAGCCTTGGAATGACCCGATTACCTTTAGTATCGAGCAGAAAACACTCAAAAATGGCTACATTGTCTTGGTTGATGATGTGATCAATAGCGGCAAAACCATGCAATATGCACTCATGAAGTTTTTGGAACAAGCCACCAAAACAATCAAAACTGTAGTGCTTATTGATCGTCAGCACCGTCGCTACCCCATCAAAACCGATTACGCCGGATTGAGTTTATCTACCACACTCAAAAATCACGTAGACGTTCAATTTACAGCCACCGATTCTAAAGTATTCTTATACTAATGGAAAAAATTACAGAAGCGAGCTCGGTATACGAGCAACTTGATCAAATGTCAACGCTCGAATTGCTCAACGGCATCAATGAGCAAGATCAACAAGTCGCCCATGCCGTAGCACTCGTGATTCCTCAAATCAGTGCCTTTGTTGATGCTTGCTTTGAGCGCATGCAGCAAGGCGGACGCCTCTTTTATATTGGCGCCGGCACCAGTGGACGCCTTGGCATTGTAGACGCCAGTGAATGTCCGCCAACTTTTGGTGTGGCACATGGTCGTGTCATAGGGCTTATTGCTGGCGGAGACAGCGCCATCAGAAAAGCAGTCGAATTTGCTGAAGATGATACTGAACAAGGTTGGAAAGACATCCTTGAACATCAACCAACTGCACTTGACACCGTTGTTGGTATCGCCGCATCTGGCTCAACCCCTTATGTGCTCGGAGCACTTGAGGCGGCCAACCAAGCGGGGTTACTCACAGCAGGCATCACGTGTAATCCGGGCTCTGCGCTAGCAGCAATTGCTCAGCATGCCATGGTCCCAATTGTTGGGCCCGAATTTGTAACGGGCAGTACGCGCATGAAGTCAGGCACGGCACAAAAATTAGTGCTCAATATGATTTCCACAAGCTTAATGATCAAACTTGGTCATGTCAAGGGCAACAAAATGGTTGATATGCAACTGAGCAACGACAAGCTTGTTGAGCGCGGTGCAAAAATGGTTGCCGAGGCCTTGGGTCTGGATCAGCAAACAGCAAAAGAACTTTTAATCAAACACGGCTCTGTGCGAAAAGCAGTAGACGCGTATCAAAAAAACTAATATGTCCACATTTGATCCTAACGGAGTCGGTATCGCCAACGGCAATATTTTTGGTTTTCCATATACTGAACAAGAGGCTGATCTCGTCATTGTTCCGGTGCCTTGGGACGCCACTGCTTCTTACGGAAAAGGAACAAGCAAAGGGCCACAAGCTATTTTAGAGGCCTCCACTCAACTTGATTTTTTTCATCCTGAGCTCGATAAAGCCTATGACACCAAAGTCTTTATGTCTGCAGTTTCGCAAGAATGGCTAGATATCAATGACCACCTTTGCGCACAAGGCTTAGAATACATTGCATTTCTCGAGGAACACGGCGAAGAATTGGCACAAAAACAGTTTGGACACGTTTTAGAAGCCATTAATGATGCACACCAAGCGCTGCGTGAAAATTTACACGAGCGCTGTACCCAATTACTACAGGCTGGTAAAATACCGTGCGTTTTAGGTGGTGAACACTCCACACCACTTGGTCTTTTACAAGCACTCGATGCACAGCATTCTAATTACGGGATTTTACAAATCGATGCCCACGCTGACCTACGCGATGCCTATGAAGGCTTTACGCAGTCTCATGCAAGCATTATGCACAATGCTGTTCATCAACTCAAAAACCTCTCACAGCTCACTCAGGTGGGCATCCGCGATGTTTCTGAAAGAGAAGTTGAACTTTCAGCTGCTCATCATAAAATCACCACCTTTTACGATTGGGCACTTAAAAACGAACAATATCAGGGTAAAACTTGGGCTGAACAATGTCAAAAAATCATTGCTACACTACCCCAAAAGATCTACATCTCTTTTGATATCGATGGCTTAAAACCAGAGTTATGCCCGCATACCGGCACACCTGTTGCTGGTGGTTTTGAACTGCAAGAAGTAGCTTATTTACTTTTTGAAGTCGTTAAAAGTGGCCGCCAAATCATCGGTTTTGACCTCAATGAAGTTGCACCTGGCGAAACGGGCGATTGGGATGCCAATGTGGGTGCACGCGCGCTTTGGCACCTTGTATGCGCGACTGAATTTTCAAGAAGAAAACACTTATGTTAAGAAAAAGCCCGCAGTTTTTTGGAGCAATTGCCTTGGTTTCGGCATCGATCTCGTTGTTTAGTGTCTGGAATTTGTTCAATTGGGATTTTTTGAATTGGGGCACCCAACTCTTCTTGTTTCCCTTTGTTTGTGCGATCAGCGTGATGGGATTTTTTAGCAAAGCTGATCCGAGCTGGAGTAAAATCTCTTTGTTAGGGCTTATTTTAATTCAGGTTGGACTTTATTTTTACGTATTCAAATACCAAGACCCTTACTCGCCTCAACTTTTGTTATTGCTCTTACCAAGCCTACTCGCTATTCAAGTCTTGCTTGCCGGAAAATTTTGGCGCAGAAAACACGGCAAAGGACTGCTTGAAAACAAAGGATTCATTGCATTTTGCTTGTTGACTGCTTTTGCAATAGGCCTCGAAACTAAAGCAGCTTTAAATGCTGAACTTCAATTACTTTATTTCGGGATGAGCTTACAAACCATCGGCGTTTTCTGGTTTTTTGGCGTGCGCGTTTTTAGTGCTAAATAAGACAGTTACGGATTAATGACCCTACCGTAACCCACCACACGGGTTTTCCAGTAATTTGTTGCTTCTATATCTGCTATAGAAATACCTTTGCTAGAGCTGGCATGAATCATTTGTTTGGCTGAACCTTTCTCATTTATGAGAATGCCTACATGATTTACCTCACCTCCGTTTGAAAAGAAAACCAAATCACCTAATTGTGCGTCGTTAGCCTCTATTTTTTGAATTTCGGAAAATTGATCGGCGGCTCTGCGTGGCAACTGATAACCAGCTTTGGCAAAAACATACGAAGTAAAACCACTGCAATCGAAACCGGCAGGGTCTGAACCAGCCGTTAAATAGGCCACACCCAAGTGCTTTTGCGCTTCGCTAATTATAATTTGCTGAGACTTGAGCTGCAAAGCCTGCTCCGAGTAATTTGGAAAGGCTAAAGTTGGCTGCGTTGGTCTTTTGAAATCGGCAAAAAATGCTGCTGAAAATGCCTGCCAAATTTCTTTTTCGTCTTTGTTTTTTGCGCCTGTCAAGGAGGAAATATGATGCGAGATATCGTCTTGTAGGGCCTGTAATTCATTGCGATGCGCCAACATGATTTGCTGACCTTTCCTTTGTGTTTTAAGCTCGAGTAAATAAGATATAGCCCAATCAAAATCGGCTTGATGTCTTGCTTTCCACCTGGCTTGCTGGGCCAATTCCAGGGTTGTAATGGCTTTGTAATAGCTAGGCAACATGGAATGATCAAACTCGGGGTCATTGAGCAGTTGTTTGGATTGGCGATGCACCATTTGAAAATAACCCTGATCAAAGAGTTGCTCTAAGCGATCTAGGCGAATATTTTGCGCTTTAGTTTGAGCAGCAAAAAAGAAGATAAAAAAACCAACGAAAAATTTGGTTTTATTAGTTCGCATAGAGTTTGCCATTCATGAAAACAACTGAAGTCTGGTTAGGTAATTTGACCAAGACCTTATTGCCGAAAATATCAAAATCGGCATTCTGGAAATTGGTGAGCTCATGAACTTTTGCATCAACAACTGCTGAAACACCACCAATAATATTTCTAAAAACCAACACATTATTCTTCAAGAGATAGGCCTGTGGTTGATACGTGGCTACCTGAATTTTCTGACCATTGCTGTAGGCAAACAAATAGGAGTTTTCCATCCAGATACAGATATCGTCTTTGACATCCCAAAACTCAGAAGAAAAGTTCGAGAGCGCTGTTTTCTGGCCAGCTTGATAATGCCATAAATTGCCATTCATGTCTTCATAAACAACAAAGCCTCTACCTGCCTTGTACTGCTTGATAGGAAAGGACTCAACCTCATGAAAAACGCCGTTGTCAAAGACGTAGAACGATTGCGTGTAAGGATCTTTAAAACACATAACATCGGTGCCCAATTGAAAATTCAATAGTTCTTCGTTGTAGGTGCCAATTTCAAATTTTTGCCCTCTCCAATAAACAAAATAGGTGGCGCTGTTGTCTTTGTAAACCACCAAATTTTCACCGACTACTGCATTCATAGACAGGCCGTTGGTTATGGTTACGAGGCTCTCTAGTTTTTGATTCCAATAAACGTTCAAGGACTGATAACGGGTATCTTCATAAACAATGATGCTGTCCTTCACCACAAACTCGCGGCCAAAATTGGTAAGGCTCGTAAATTTTCCAGCATCCCACATGCGCAAGCCATTGGCAATTTTATAGGCCATCAGGTGATCTGAGACCTGATATTCAACGTTTAGCGTAGTGACATCGATGCGCTCTTTACCATCGTACATTTTTAGATTGCCACGCGTATCAATGTATGCGACCACTTCGTCTCCGGCTTTGTAACTTACGATTGGTT
Source organism: uncultured Lishizhenia sp. (assembly GCA_964590425.1). GTDB lineage: Bacteria > Bacteroidota > Bacteroidia > Flavobacteriales_D > Crocinitomicaceae > UBA952. Next base: position 4,758 of record CAZPWB010000051.1, read on the forward strand.
GAATTTCGATGGGTCTAAAATAGCCGTCTTGAAAGGAAACAAAAAAGTTATTGAAGTCAAGAGTTGGAACAATGCCTTGGGCTTGTATTTGGGTTGTCAAAATACCGATTAGGCAGCTACTTAAAAAAGATCGAAAGCTCATTACTCAAAATTACCAATTTTAAACCAATAAACGTATCTTCGTGCTGCTTATCCAAAATGCTATGAAAAAAACGCTTTTATTCGGTCTCTTCCTTAGTTCCTTGACGGGCTGGAGCCAACAAAAAATCAATTACGTCGCCTATGATTTACCCAATGGTCTGCACGTAATTTTACACGAAGAGCATGCCACTCCTATTGTAGCCGTTTCGGTTCTTTATCATGTGGGCTCTAAAAATGAAAACCCCAATCGTACGGGTTTTGCACACTTTTTTGAACACTTGCTTTTTGAAGGCTCTGCCAATATTGGCCGAGGCGAATACAGTGAGCTAGTTGAAAAAAATGGAGGCACGCTCAATGCAAATACTTCACAAGACCGCACCTACTATTACGAAATCTTGCCATCTAATCAACTTGAACTTGGCTTATGGCTAGAAAGTGAGCGCATGCTGCATGCTAAGGTCGATATCAAGGGTATTGAAACGCAGCGCAGTGTCGTCAAAGAAGAAAAAAGACAACGCGTAGACAACCAACCTTATGGATCTATGTTTACCGAAATCTTTTCTCATGTCTTTACCAAGCACCCTTACAACTGGGCGCCAATTGGTAGTATGGAACACCTTGATGCCGCACAAGAAGAAGATTACGTGAATTTTTACAAGACTTTCTATGTGCCGTCAAACGCGACGCTCTCTATCGCTGGTGACATCGATATCGTACAAACCAAAAAGTGGATCGATCAGTATTTTGGCAGCATCCCTAAGGGACAGGCTATTAATCTTTACCGAGATTTTATTAATCTATCTGACGATGCCTTCAAAGCGAAATATCAACTTGAGAAATCAAAATTTGATACCAAAAACTTTATAGCTAGCACACAACCTGAGGCTAAAAAGCTCATCTCTAGCTATCTTGCTAAGCCATGTACTATTGAGCGCACCCAAAAAGACAGCAGCCCAATTGTTGGCCAGATCAAAGACACCATCTATGACAACATTCAATTGCCCGGTATTTTTATGGGTTTTAAAATGCCTGCTCAAACCCATCCTGATACCTATGCACTTGAGTTCCTAAATGAAGTGCTTTCTGGCGGAAGTTCATCGCGCATCAACAAAGAAATCGTAGAAAAACGCGAATTGGCTCAGTATGCCTTTTCATTCAATTATGGCTTAGAAGATGCCGGAATAGGTATTATGGCTGCAATTGTTCCGCAAGAAGTTGCGCTCGATACCGTTCTAGCTGCCTTTGATACCCAAATTTCAAAAATCAAGACCGAACTCATTAGCGAAGAAGAATTTCAAAAAGTACGCAACAAGTTTGAAAACGATATTGCATCGAGTAACGCTAGCATTGCAGGTATTGCTGAGAATCTTGCCGATAACCATGTCTATTACGGTGATGCCAATCGCGTCAATACTTTGCTAGATAACTACCTAAAAGTTACCCGCGAAGACATTTTGCGTGTCGCTCAAACCTACCTTAAACAAGACGCGCGTGTCGTCCTTTACTATTTACCTAAAGAAAAATAAACCCAATGAAAACCATCATACTTACATTAGCTTTGGTGAGCTTTTCGCTTGCCCAGGCGCAAATTGATCGCTCAAAGCGCCCAGATGCTGCTGCAGCGCCAAAGATTAATATTCCTGCTTCTCAGGTTTTCACAACCGCTAACGGAATTACCGTCATCTTATCTGAAAACCACAAAATTCCAAAGGTATCCATTGAGTTTTCTTCTGGTTCAGACCCACGCCTCTTCGGTGAAAAAGCGGGGCTCAATGACTTCACTGGCGAATTATTAATGAGCGGCACGCAAACGCGCAGCAAAGACCAACTCGACCGCGAAATTGACTTCATTGGTGCTAGTATCAATGCAGGCGGAGACGGTATTTACCTCAGCTGCCTCACCAAGCACCTCGACAAAGGTCTTGAACTCATGACTGACATCATGTTCAATGCGAGTTTCCCAGAAAGTGAAGTAGAGCGCTTGCGCAAGCAAAACTTGTCAGGCTTGCAGTCTACCAAGGCAGATGCGGGGCAAATGGCGCGTAACGCAACCAAAAAAGTCAATTTCCCTGGCCATCCAATTGGAGAGGTCATGACCGAAGAAAGTTTAAAAAACATCACCCGAGAAGATATCATCGCGAACTACAAGGCCAATTTTTCACCAGCTGGATCCTATTTAGTGGTTGTTGGCGACATCAATCGTGCACAAACTGAAGCGTTAGTCAATCGTTATTTTGCTGCATGGCAAGGTGCTCCGGCTTACCAAGCTGAATTAGGAAAAGGACAGTTTGACCGCGGTAACCGCGTCATCTTTGTGAAAAAACCAGGAGCCGTACAATCTGTGGTTTACGTGACTTTCCCAATTGATATTCGAACCGGAAACCAAAACCAATTGCCTTTAACAGTGCTCAATGGCATTCTTGGTGGTGGTGGTTTTGGAACACGTCTGATGCAGAACCTGCGTGAAGACAAGGCCTTTACTTACGGCTGTTATTCATCCTTAAACATTACTGAAAATGGTTCTTGGATGTCTGCAGGTGGTAATTTCAAAAATGCGGTCACGGACTCTGCCATTACTGAAATTTTAAAGGAATTTGGACACATCATTTCAGAACCAGTTACTGATGAAGAATTAGCCTTGACCAAAAATAACATGGCTGGTGGTTTTGCGCGCTCTTTGGAAGGCCCACAAACAATTGCCCGTTTTGCCCTCAATACCATCAAATACAACCTGGCCCCAGATTATTATCAAAACTACTTACAACGCTTAGCTGCTGTTAGTAAAGAAGATATTCTACGTATGGCTCAGCAGTATTTCACTGCTAACAATTGTCATATCATTGTAGTGGGTAATGAGGAAATCTTGCCTAAACTCTTGGTATTTGATGCCGATGGCCGCATTGAAAAGCTCGATGCATTTGGCAACGAGATCAAAGAAACAAAAGCTGCTGATATCGATGCCAATACTTTGATCAACCGTTATGCACTTGCTGTGACAGGTGCAAAAAGCCCAAAAGAACTTAGTAAAAAAGTAAAAGCACTAAAAGGATACATCCGTGTCTCTGAACTGACCTCAGGTCAAATGCCTTTTGCCCTTACTTCAACAGATTATTTTTGGGCACCGGGCAACGAAGCCAGCAAAATGGAAATGCCAGGAATGGTCTTGCAAAAATCATATTTCGATGGAAAATCAGGCTACAATTTCAGTATGCAAGGTGGACGTGAAGATTTAAAAGCGGAAGAACTTACCGCCAAAAACAAGGCAACTGGTTTCATTCCTGAATTAGCTTATCAAAGCAGTGGTATGCAGTTCGAGATTAAAGGCATCGAGACCATTGACAACGTTCCTTGCTATGTGCTTTACACCAACGATGGCCAAGCTGAAAGTTATGACTACTATGATGCCGCTACCTACTTGAAGTACAGAAGTGTCAACATCAGAAAAGTCGGTGAAGAAACCGTCGAGACAACCTTGACTTATTCAGACTACAAAATGGTGGATGGTTATCTGTTTGCACACCAATTCAATATGAACGTTGGCAAAATGACCCTCAATGGGGTGGTTAAGAGCATTGTTGTAAATCCAAAAGAAGTTTTACCAAAAGATTTCTAAACAATTTTACAACTCGATTTTTATGCAAAAGAGCTACTTCGGTGGCTCTTTTGTATTTTTAGACTATGAAAAAACCATTGATCGCATTCATTGCACTTTTGCTCACAAGTACTTTTTGCTTCGGACAAAACACACTTGTATCGAGTGGGCAAATTTTTGAAGGAGAACCTTACCTTGTGCTGAGCCCGCAAAATCCACAACATTTGGTGGCCGCATGGATGGGCTTTCAGTTCAATCAAGAAGTAGTAATCAAGAGTGCTGTTTCAGAAGATGGTGGCCAAACATGGTCTACGCCTATTTGGCAAGCCCATCAGCAAAGCGGCAACAGTAGCGCCGACGTTTCAATGGCCTATGATGCTCAGGGTAACCTTTACATGGCTTACATCGACTACGACAATGCGAATTTTAGTAACGGCGCCATCATTTGTAGAAAATCCACCAATAATGGAATTTCTTGGGGGCCGGCTGTAGTTGCCCGAGACATCAGTTCTTGCCCGAACAAACTTTGCATCGATCGCCCTTGGATTGCAGTTGATCCATTCACAGGTAGTGTTGTCATCACGAGTACCAATGCGAATCAACCAACGCTTGTTCAAGCGCCATACCATCCTTACATGGCCGTTTCCTCAGATCAAGGTCAGAGTTTTTCATTAACTGAATTAGATGCAGCTCCATATTTAGCTGGTAATTCAATTCGACAGCCAATGGCTTCTCCTGCTTTTTACAATGATGGAACTTTTATAGCGCTTTACCCAAGTTGGGACCCTGCCCAAAGTTTTTTACCACGCGTTGTTGAAGTCTCCAAAACGGCACCTGCATCATTTTACAGTTATGCAGTAGCTTTTCAAGGCCTCGGCTTTGGAAGCCAAAATGATAGCTTAAAAAAAGGACCACATTTGAGCATTAACCTGAGCAATTCAAATGAGGCTGCCTATACTTTTATGACAGAAGTCTTTGGAGACCCTGATATTGCCCTGATTGAAAAAATAAACGGTCAGTGGTCTGCACCAATGCGTGTAAATAACGATGCCCAAGCAAATGGCGCGCTACAAGATTTAGCGTGGTCAGCCTATGACACCGATGGTGAGCTGGGCGTTTGTTGGCGCGATCGCCGCAATGGCACCCCAAATACCTACAGTTCACCTACAGAAATCGTTTGCCGAATCAGGTCTCAAGGCACTTGGTCCGACGAAATCTTCATTAGCCCACTCATTGCACATGACTCCATTTTACTTCAAAACGGCAATGACTTTTTGAACATGCAGTTCTACCAAAACAAACTCTACACCATTTGGGGCGACGTGCGTTCAGGGTCCTTGAAAATCTACTTGAATGTTTACGATCAAAATGATAGCACGAATTCGATAAGCATTATATCTGATGAGCGCCAAGTTTTTCCGAATCCAAGCAGTTCACAAATAAAAGTAGCTCACACCCGAATTGGTCAAGCTTTTTCCATTCTTGACCAACAAGGTCGCGTGGTATTGAGCGGAAAAGTTTCTGAGGACGCTTTTATTGAACTTGAAAATTTGGCAAAAGGCACCTATGTGTTAAAAATAGGAAGCTGGAGTGAAACCATTTTGAAAAATTAAAAGTAACTTTGAGTCATGAGTGATTTCGTTGTTTCAGCGCGCAAATATCGTCCCCAGACCTTCGACACCGTTGTTGGGCAATTTGCCATCACCAACACACTCAAAAATGCCATCAAAAATCAACACCTCGCTCAAGCTTTTTTGTTTTGTGGTTCAAGAGGGGTAGGAAAAACCACTACCGCCCGCATCTTGGCCAAAACCATCAATTGTTTCAATCCAACCTCAGAAACAGAAGCTTGCGACACCTGTGATTCTTGTCAGTCTTTTCATACGGGCACTTCGCTCAACATTTATGAACTCGACGCCGCTTCCAATAACTCCGTGGACGACATCCGCAACCTCATTGACCAAGTGCGCATTGCCCCGCAATTAGGCACGCACAAAGTTTACATCATCGATGAGGTTCACATGCTCTCTGCCTCTGCTTTTAATGCTTTTCTAAAGACTTTAGAAGAGCCACCAAAGCACGCTATTTTTATTTTAGCCACCACCGAGAAGCATAAAATCATCCCGACCATTCTCTCGCGTTGTCAAATTTTTGACTTCCAAAGAATTCGTGTCAAAGACATCGCAGACCACTTAACCCAAATTGCCACCAAAGAAGGCGTTTCGGCAGATCCAGAAGCCCTGCATCAAATTGCCCTGAAGGCCGATGGTGCTTTGCGCGATGCCCTTTCAATTTTTGATCAGTTAGTTACCTTCGCGGGTTCTACCCTGACTTACCAAAATGTGCTCGACAACCTGCACATCCTTGACTACGAGTACTATTTCAAAATCACAGATGCCGCTGAAAAAGAAGACATCTCTGCTGCCCTACTCATACTCAACGACATCTATGAGAAAGGATTTGATGGCCACCATTTTGTAGTTGGTTTGTCCGAACACGTACGCAATTTGTTGGTTTGTAAAGATCCAAAAACTGCTACTTTATTAGAAGCACCTGATACCATCAAGCAACGCTACATCAGCCAAGCTAATGAAATTGAAAGCCAGCGCTTGCTCAAAAGCTTACAAGTGCTGTCCAAAACAGATGTCTCGTACAAAGCTTCTAAGAATCAGCGCCTACTCATCGAAGTAGCCCTCATGCAACTCTGCTCCTTAAAGCAAGAGCAAGAAAAAAAAAAGGACTAACGGAGCGCATTGACATCCTGCCCTTTCCAACGCAATCTTTGAGAAAGAGTAATAAGACTGCTGCCAACAAAGAAAATGCAGCACCAAATTCTTCACCTTCACAAACTGCTTCAAATAGCACACAAGCTGCAGCGCAACTGCAAGCCAACCCGACACCTCCTCCAACCTTAACAAAACCTCAAGGGCAGGTTAAAAGCAATATCATCTCAATCCGAGAGGTACTTGAAAAAGAAAAAGAAGGCAACCAACAAGTCAAGCAAGAAGACCTACCACGTGAAGGCTTCCACCTAGATCACGTCAAGATGTATTGGAAACAATACGCTTTTCAGCTCAAGGAAAATGGTATGGAGACGTTTTACAACGCCTTGATCAAAAGAGATCCCATCCTCAAAAATGATGAAACCTTGGAACTCGTTGTTGACAACTTAGTACAGCAAAACTACATTCAAGCTCATTTGCTCGCATTTAAAGATTTCATGCGCAAGCAACTCTCCAATTATTACCTAGATATTCAAATCGTTATTGCCGAAAATGGAAACGAAGAAGTGAAATTTCTGACCGGCAAAGACAAATTTGCTGCTTTGGCCCGCAAAAACCCGAACTTACACACGCTCAAAAATCGCTTTAACCTCGATATTGAATATTGATACCTTCAAATTGGCATTTACTTTCTGAAGCACCTGAATTGCAAGCGCAAGTACAGCAATTCTTGCGTGCTTGGCAGCAAGACCTCCCTTTCATTTTTCAGAGTTCAGGGTCAACGGGTGAACCTAAATCATTTCAGTTTACAAAAGCTCAAATGCTGACCTCTGCCAATGCCAGCATCAAAGCACTGCAACTTGACAAGGACACAAAAGCATTAGTTTGCTTACCACTTACAAGTGTGGGCGGGCTGCTGCAATTGGCGCGTGCCATGCAAGCCAATTTTGAACTTTTCATAGACCTTCCTTCATCTAGGCCCCTCCAAAACTTTGATGCTGCCATCAATTTCATCTCTATGGTTCCGACCCAACTGCAGCAGAGCTTGGAACATGAGCCTTTGAAACTCGCCGGCATTGAAAAAATATTAATTGGAGGTGCGCCGCTTGAAGAAAACTTAATCAAGGCTTGTAGCAACTTATCAATTGCATTGATTCAAAGTTACGGCATGACCGAAACCTTATCTCATGTAGCCTTGCGTAATATTGCAAACGGTGTTTCAGCGGCATTTAAGGCCATCGAAGGCGTTCATTTTGAGCAAGCGCAAAATTGCTTAACCATTCATTACCCCGCGCTACTTGATGCACCTCTTTACACCAATGACTTGGTGAATCTTATTGATGAGCAGCACTTTGAATGGCTTGGTCGCGCTGACTTTGCCATTAACTGCGGTGGTATGAAGATTATTCCGGAGCAACTCGAAAAAACATTAAGTAGTGTGCTTTCTCATCCTTTCTTTGTGACAGCCGTGCCCGATGAAAAATGGGGTTCGGTAGTTGGTCTAGTCATAGAAGGTGAAGCTGTTGACCTTGGGCTTGACTGGGCAGTACTTGGGCTTACGGCCGCAGCCATACCTAAAAAAATCGCCTTTATTGCTCAATTTCAAAGAACGCAAACCTTAAAAATTAAGCGGCAAGAAACACTTGCCAACCTCACTGATGCAAGCTGGAGAAGCCTATAAGATCCTCGGGTTGAAACCCGGTGCTAGCCCTCAAGAAATCAGAAGGGCTTATCGCGGCTTGGTGAAAAAATACCATCCTGACAAAAATAATGCGGCAGGTGCCCACAAAAAATTCATAGCTATTCAAACTGCTTATGAACTGCTCCTAAACGGCAACAGCGAGACTCCTGACGCGACAAAAGTTTGGCAAAATGAAAACCAGCGCGCTGCGCAAGATGCACAACAAAAAGCAGCTTACGAGCAGTATCGCAAACATGCCCGCCAGAAATTCGCGCAACGAAAGGCAGCCGAAGAGGCCTACAAAACTGCTTTCCTTCAAGATTTAAAATCATCTTGGAAAGGAAGATGGCACCAATTTGCTGCCGTTTTAGGACTTTGTTTATTCGTAGTGGTTTGGCTCGATTATTTCCTACCTGAAAAGCAGCGTGAAATTTATCCGTCTCATTTCGGAACCAAAACCTATCAGAGCATGGATGGTCATTATGTACAACTTTTTTTCAGCACAGACCAAAGATATTATTGGGTTGCGGACTACTTTAGCCAACAACTCAGCAAGTCAAAGCACATCAAAACCATTGAAACACCGTGGCTTAGACAGGTCAAAAGCATCCAATTTCAAGAAAAGCATTGGATCAGACGCACACCCGTTCATTTTACCTTTTACTGGGCACAAATTTGGGTCAGCCTCGTGTTTCTTTTCCCCTGGATCAGTTGGCGCTTTGCGAGTGCAGATATTATTTTTGTAGCAGGCTCTTATTTTTCTAGGTTTCTAGTCGGGCCATTTATGATTTACTTTTTGCTGACTGAAAATCGTTGGCTGCACTTTCTAAGTTTTGGAATTTTATGAAAACAAAAAAAGAGAAAGCACAATTTGTGGTGCAAACACTTGAAGCACTTTTCCCAACCACGCCTATCCCACTCGACCACAAGGATCCCTATACCTTACTTGTAGCCGTTTTACTTTCGGCGCAATGCACCGATGAGCGCGTGAACCAAATTACACCAAAGCTTTTTGCTTTGGCAGATAACCCTTTTGATATGAGTCAGGTTCCGGTTGAACAAATTCAAAGTATCATTAGGCCTTGTGGGCTTTCACCGAAAAAAGCAGCCGCCATTTCCGAACTCTCGAAAATTCTTATGAACCAATATAATGGCGAAGTACCAGCTAGCTATGAAGCACTTGAAGCGCTGCCTGGCGTCGGGCACAAAACAGCCTCGGTAGTGATGTCTCAGGCTTTTGGCTTTCCGGCTTTTCCGGTAGATACACACATCCACCGCTTAATGACCCGTTGGGGCCTAACATCCGGAAAAAATGTAGTACAAACTGAAAAAGATGCCAAAGCGCTTTTTGCCGAAGAACTCTGGAATAAACTGCATTTGCAAATCATTTTTTACGGACGGGCTTATTCCCCTGCGCGTTCGCCAAAACTAGAAATGGACATTATCACAAGCACCATTGGTACCGCAGCAGCCAAAAAAGAACTGCGTTGATATCAACAATTGTTCAAAACTCGCCTTTACAACTTTTTTATAACTCCCAATTGGCAAATTATAATAAACAGCAGCCTTTCCCTATATTTGTTTCATGGAGAATCCGGATAGCAATCGAAAGCCAATTACACGTGTTAAAAATGCTGCGCAAGCCCTGTCTGAAATAGGCAGAATACCACCTCAAGCAACAGATATTGAGCAAGTTGTGCTTGGCGCTATGATGCTTGAAAGCCGCGCTATCAATGACACCATTGATATCCTCTCTGAAAAAACTTTCTACGACGTGCGTCATCAGCACATTTTCAAAGCCATCCGTGCGCTTTTTGCTGCTACAAACCCAATTGACCTCGTCACAGTTACCTCGCAATTACAAAA
>CAZPWB010000052.1:0-14181 GCA_964590425.1 uncultured Lishizhenia sp.
CATGGAGTTATTAACGAGTTCTTAACTTTTTCAACGATGCCTAAAAGGAGGCTCTGGTCTTTATAAACCAAAGCCTCGGTAGTCGCGTTTACCGGTTTCATCCATGATTTCTAATAAGATGCCACGATTGACGCCGCTTAGTTTTTCTGTAAGTTCTGTAACTGTTTCTATAGGTTCGTTATTGACTTTAGTGATGATGATGCCCTCCTGTAAACCAATTGATTTGAGTTTACCGGTTGTGATGCTTTTGATCTTGACACCGTAAGAAATATTCAGTTCTTTTCTTTCTTTGTCAGTGAGCTCAATAAAGGTCGCACCAAGGGCGTAGTTTTTACTAATTTCTTCTTTACTCATGAGTTCGGTATCACCATCTTTGTTGCGCAACACCAGTTCTTTTGAAATGATGTCTCCATCTTTTTGGCGCACTGTTAAACTTACCTTGTCTCCAGGTCTGCGTTTGCCAATTTCTTCTTGGAGGGAGGCTACGGAATTCACTTCTTTGCTGCCAATTTTTAAAATGACATCGCCATCTTTGAGGCCTGCTTTATCAGCAGATCCGCCTTCAGTCACTTTTGCTAAAAAGACTCCTTTGAGATCTGGAAGTTTGTTTTTTTCTTTAACATCTTGGGTGACGTCTGCAATTTGCACACCTAAAAAGCCGCGTTGAACTATACCAAAATCGATGAGGTCTCGCATGACTTTGTCAACTAAATTGATAGGTACTGCAAATGAATAGCCGGCATAGGATCCGGTCTGGGACGCAATAGCAGTATTAATGCCGATAAGTTCGCCGCGCGTATTTACTAATGCCCCCCCGCTGTTTCCTGGGTTAACTGCTGCGTCGGTTTGGATAAACGACTCAATAGGAACTACATCTTGCGCACTGCGCTCAGAAAGTAAATTGATGTTTCTTGCTTTGGCAGAAACGATACCAGCAGTAACAGTAGAGGTCAGGTTGAATGGGTTGCCAACTGCCAACACCCATTCTCCAATTTTAAGTTCGTCTGAATTTCCAATCGGAATGGCAGGGAAATTTTGACCTTCGATTTTCAAAACAGCGATATCGGTAGAGGGGTCAGCGCCAATGACTTTTGCATCGTATTTTGAGTTGTCGTTAAGGACCACTTGAATTTCGCTAGCATTTTCAATAACGTGGTTGTTGGTCACGATATAACCCTGTGAAGATACGATGACGCCCGAGCCAGCACCAGCACCATATTGTTTGAATTCACGGCCGCCAGCACCAGGGCCATAAAAGAACTCTTGAAAAGGATCGCGTTGAAATGTTGTTTGGACCACCTTTGTGGTGATGTGCACAACTGAGTGAACTGTGTTTTCAGCGGCCGAAGTAAAGTCAAGGCCACTAGGAACACCGTTGAAATCCACTTGGTGAATGGCATTTCTGTTGCCGTCTATGACTTGATCAGAGAGGTTAGAAGCATTGTGTTGAATAATGACATAAGTAGCGAGTGGGAGGGTTCCGCCTAGGATACCCATTCCGAATAGTTTTAAGGTGTTGAGTATTGTCATGTTGTCAGTTTTTAAATTCGTTTGAGCTAAACGCAAAGAGTGTTCCAAAAATTGCTCAGAAAATGTTAAATTTTGTTAAGAATTTATAAGGATTAATTGAATATTTTTGTTCTTCCTCAATGAAACTAAGCTTTAGCAAATATCAGGGTACCGGAAACGATTTTATCATGCTCGATAACTTTGGTGGTCAGTATGACAATTTGTCAATTCCTGACATCCAATTGGCTTGTGATCGCAAGTTTGGCATCGGTGCAGACGGCCTCATTTTATTAGTCCAGCATCCTAGTTCTGATTTTGAAGTGATCTATTATAATGCAGATGGCACTCAGTCCTTTTGTGGCAATGGTGCCCGCTGTGCGGTTGCTTTTGCAGCAGCATTAGGGAAATTAAAATCGGCAAACACTTCTTTTATGGCCATTGATGGTCTGCATGAAGCAGTCATTTGTCAGGATGAAGTTAAACTCAAGATGTCAGCTGTAAGCCCTATTCAGAAGCGCGGTCAAGATTTCGAATTAAACACAGGTTCTCCTCATTATATTTGTTTGGATAACGACCATTCAAGTGCTCATGTAGCGCAATTAGGTAAACAGATTCGTTACAATGACACTTATAAAGAGCAGGGAATTAACGTGAATTTAATGTCGCTGCTCGAAGATGGTCTTCGCGTGGCTACCTATGAGCGAGGGGTTGAGGCCGAAACACTTTCTTGTGGAACGGGCGTAACTGCTGCGGCCTTGGTATATGCGCAATTGCAAAATATTTCAGCTGGAAGCGTCAAGGTACAAACCAAAGGTGGCCAACTTCAGGTTCAATGGCAAACCCAACCTGACGGCTCCTTTACCGAAGTTTATCTAACGGGCCCTGCACAATTTATTTTTAACGGTACTTATGAGCCTAGTAGGTAAGCACATCTATTTAAGGGCCGTTGAAAAAGACGATGCCGGTCAGGTTTTTCTTTGGGAAAACAATCCAAGAAATTGGAAAGTCTCTAATACAGAGGTGCCTTTTTCCATGTTCGACATCATTCAGCTCATTGAGCAGCAATCCGATTTGCGTAAATCTGGGCAATTGCGTTTGGTCATCATGACCCAACAAGACAAACGTGCAGTGGGCGTCATTGACCTTTACGATGTCAATTTCAAGCATGGTTATGCAGCGGTAGGTATTTTAATTGCCGAAGATCAAGATAAAGGAAAAGGCATTGCCACTGAAGCGCTTTCCCTTCTTGTTCAATATTGTCAAGAAGTTTTAGAACTCCGCAACCTATATTGCCAAATTCATGGCGATAACCAAGCCAGTGTTGCGCTTTTTGAAAAAGCAGGCTTTTTGCATGCTGGTACGCGCACCAATTGGTTGCGTTTCAAAAACCAATATTTTGATGAACTTACTTATCAATTATGTCTAGAAAACAAAAATTAATTCTAATTACAGGTGTCGTTGCCATCGGCCTTGTTGCATTGCTTTTTCCAAAGCTTCGTTATTACTATGCGGCCTTCCAAAAGTCAACGAATACCAGCTCAGTAACTATATTTATTCCTTCAAAAGTGGAGGCACTCAATATTGAAGCAGTCGCGACTTTACTGAAAGAAAAAGGCGTGCTTGATGACGTTGCTGCATTTGAATTAGTTGGTGAAAACAAAGAAATGAATCCGCGTAACATTGCGCCTGGAAAGTACATCATTGAACCAGGAACAGCCTTAAGACACATCTGGAATGGTTTTAAAATGAATAGCAATCATAATGGGAATGCAGAGCAAACAGTAAAAGTTAGTTTCGAAAATTGCCGCTCGCTCAATGACCTCGCAGGTAAATTGCAACAACAACTCGAGTCTGATAGCGCTGCATTTATGGCTGCTTTACAAGATGCAAATGAATTGAACCGCTTAGGTTTTACCTACGAGCAAGTTCCGGCTCTTTTTATTCCAAATACTTATGAAATGTATTGGGATCAAAAACCGCAAGCGTTCATCGAGCAGATGGCCAAAGAGTTCAAGAACTTCTGGACGGCTGAGCGTTTGGCAAAACTCAAAAAAGTTGGATTGAATACCCCAAGCGAAGCGGTAACATTGGCAAGTATTGTCTATTCGGAGCAATCTAAAAATGCTCAAGAATGGCCAATTATTGCGGGTCTTTATTTAAACAGAATCAAGCAAGGTATTAAACTGCAATCAGATCCAACCTTTAAGTTCTGTTGGGGAGACCAACTCAAAGGAGTACAGCGTCTATTAGCGGTTCACAGAGATGTGGATTGCCCGTACAATACTTATAAAATTCAAGGTCTGCCTCCTGGGCCCATTTATTTACCACCAGTTGGTGTTGTCGATGCGGTTTTAAACGCGACCCAACACAACTATATCTTTATGTGTGCCAAGCCAGATTATTCTGGAACACACAATTTTACAGCTTCAGGCGCAGAACACATTCAGAACGCTTCAGCATTTCAACGTTGGTTGGCAGCCGAGCTTAAAAATCGCTAAACATGAAAAGAAGACAGTTTATCCGCATCGGAGCCGTGCTCAGTGCACTCAGCGTATTTGACCAACCAAAAGCGAGTCAAACACTTTCATACTCCTTTTCAGGAAAAGCGAAGGGTCCAATTGTACTTTCAACTTGGGAACACGGCTTAGCAGCCAATGAAGGTGCTTGGAGGGTTTTATCTGGAGGAGGTTCAGCCCTAGACGCAGTTGAAAAAGGTGTGATGGTCACAGAAGCCGATTTAACGAACCGCAGTGTTGGTGTTGGTGGAAGACCAGACCGCGATGGGCACGTAACGCTTGATGCTTGTATTATGTCCGGTGATTCGCGTTGTGGCTCAGTGGCATTTTTGGAAGGAATTGCCCATCCAATTAATGTAGCGCGGGCTGTCATGGAACGCACACAACACGTCATGCTTGTGGGTGCGGGCGCCAAAAAATATGCTTTAGAGCTTGGTTTTGAAACAGCACAAATGCCCATTCCCGAAGTTCAAAAAGATTATGAAAAGTGGCGCGAAGAAAACAAGGACCTTTTCAAAAAACCAGAAATTAATCACGAAAATCACGATACCATTGGCATGATTGCCATGGATGCAAAAGGTCAGCTTGCGGGTGCCTGCACAACCAGTGGATGGGCTTATAAAATGCATGGCCGAGTCGGAGATTCACCTATAATTGGTGCAGGTTTATTCGTTGATGAAGAAGTTGGCGCCGCAACGGCAACAGGTTTAGGCGAAGCTATTGTTAGGGTAGCGGGTAGCCATTCAGTTGTTGAACTCATGCGTCAGGGCCTAAGCCCAGAAGCAGCTTGTAAAGAAGTTTGCATGCGCATCATTCGCAAAAACAAAGACCTCACCGGCTTGCAATGTGGTTTTATTGCTATTGACAAAGACGGCAATTATGGTGGCTATGCCATTTATGCGGGCTTCAATTTTGCATTACGCACCAACACAGAGACCAAACTTATTGACACAAAGTTTGACCGCAACTGGTAACATGAAGCGCTTACTTCCTTTTACTTTTTTATTGTTTTTTGGAGTTTCCTCCAACGCTCAAATGGTGCTCAATTGGGAGGTTTTTCATCCGCTCAAAAAGGAGTGGGTTCCCTTCGGAGCTCGTGGGTCTGTTCAAGAATTTTTGATCAAAACCAAAGAATTACCGGATCCTTTTTATGGTGAAAACGAAGCGTTGTTTCAATGGGTTGAAGAGGAGCAGTGGCATTTTAAAACGCAATTTTTTCTGAACGAAACCTTCTATAATGCCCAAGAATTAAGCCTAGACATACCAAATTTAGATACCTACGCTCAAATTTATCTGAATGGTAAATTATTGGCCAATACAGACAATTTCTTTGTGCATTATCAAATTCCAATCAAGGTTGCCGATTTACTTTGTGGTTATAACACGCTAGAAATTCTTATCGAAGCTCCGGTTTGTCACCATCATGACGCCGAAAAGATACATGGTTTTACTTACCCTGCGCCTAATGATGTCGGTCAAGAAAAAGTAGCACCTTACACGCGCAAGCCTCAATACCATTTTGGTTGGGATTGGGCACCTAGAATCAATACTTTAGGTTTTGCTTATCCTATTTCAATTGACGTAAAAGCGAAGGCAACAATAAATTATTTGCTTGTCAATACGCTGGCATTGACAGATTCAAGTGCGCAGTTGCAATTGAAGTTTGAGTTGAATTCAGCATTGAGTAAGGGTGCTTTTAAAGCTTTGAGTCAATATTTTAAAACTTTTCAATTTCAGGCCAATGAACAATTAAATCAAGTTGTTTTCATTGATCAACCAAAATTGTGGTGGCCGGTAGGGCAGGGAGCTGCGCATTTATACCAGGACACACTGCTTATTTTTAATGAGGCCAACGAGTTGGTTTTAGCGCATCCGTTTGAATTTGGCATCCGTCAGGCCAAGGTTTTGCAGCAAAAAGACGAATGGGGTACTTCGTTTACCTTTGAAATCAATGGGCGACCAATTTTTGCAAAAGGAGCCAATGTGATTCCACCCGGAATTTTCAGCGGTCCAGAGCTCGATGCAGCTTTTGCTGCACTTGTACCTCAAATGCAAGCTGCCAATTTCAATATTGTCAGGATTTGGGGAGGAGGCATGTATGCGCCCGAGTCCTTTTTAAATGCTTGTGATCGTGCTGGTATTATGGTTTGGCATGACTTCATGTTTGCATGTGCCATGTATCCGGCAGATGCTGCCTTTGTGAGTCAAGTGAGTCAGGAAATCAAACAACACATTCCACGCTTGGCAAGTCATGCATCAGTGGTATATTTCAATGGCAATAATGAAGTGGATGTAGCCTGGAAAAATTGGGGCTTTCAGTTGCAGTATCACCTCAATGATAACGCACAAAAAACAATTGAAAGTGCGTATCAAGCTGTATTTCTAGACTTATTACCTGAACAGGTTCAGGCCTATACGAATCTTCCTTACATCCATACCTCACCACTGAGTAATTGGGGTAACGATGAGTATTTCAACCACGGCACTATGCATTATTGGGGTGTCTGGCATGGCAAAGATCCGCTTACCGATTTTGCCAATAAAATTGGGCGCTTCAATGCCGAATATGGTTTTCAGAGTTTCCCGGAACTTGCTACTGTACATCAATTTGCACTGCCAAAAGACTTCAGTTTGACTTCTGCTGTGATGAAAAATCACCAGAAATCTTACGTTGGCAATGGCATGATCGAAAAACACGCCAAGCATTATTATGGTAAATCCAAAGAATTTGAAGCTTTTGTTTATCATTCACAACTTACCCAACAAAAAGCAGTCAGTATGGCTATCGCAGGGCACCGATCAGATGCACCTCGTTGTATGGGAACCATTTATTGGCAACTCAATGATTGCTGGCCAGCTCCTACGTGGTCAAGTATTGATTATTTTGGCGCTTGGAAGGCTTTGCATTATGCCGTTCAAGACGATTACAGGTCAATTGCCGTGCTTGAAAAACACCTAGAAGACGCGCGCTTTTTAGTGTTGTGTAGCGAAGTTCCAGAAGACACACTAGTTACGGTTGAAGTTCAATTCTATAATGAAAATGGTGTTTTTCAAAGAAAAGAGCGCAAAACTTATCCGGTTCAACAATACAAAACTCAAGTTTTAATGGGTATATCAGAAACCTACACGGGTTTTGTGAAGGTGGTTATAGATGAGCACTACGAACGCTTATTTACCTATATACCGAAAAGGAAGGCTCCGGACGTTCAGCCCATTTTGACAATTGAAAATGTTGATCCTGTTCTGAAAACTGCTGTTTTAAGCATCGAGACGAAAATGCCTTTAGTTGATTTTTGGGTGTATGCCAAGAAGCGTCAGTTGCATTTCGACGCTAATTTTAAGAGTTTGCTACCGGGTACACACAAGTTAGCATTTACTTATAGTGGAGAACTTCCTACCACCCAAGAATTGCAATATCAAGTGCGCTGATTCCTGCACCGATCTGAGCAGTATTTAACGTCAGCCCAGTTTTTCTCCCACTTTTTACGCCAAGTAAAAGGTCTTTGACACGTTTGGCAAATCTTTTCTGGTAAGTGTTGTTTTTTAACGCCTTTCACATTCGTCAAACAATTCAGCCTTCTTATTGTTTTTATTTTAGTCATGGAACAAAAAGCTTTAGACATTCAAGATATTGACCGCATCATTGAAATGGCCTGGGAGGATCGCACGCCTTTTGATGCCATCTTAATGCAATTTGGTCTAAAAGAAGCTGAGGTGATTGCCCTGATGCGCCGCGAACTCAAGCCCAGCTCTTGGCGCTTATGGCGTGCTCGGGTTCAGGGTAGAGCCACCAAGCACAGTGCCTTACGCGGTTTTGAAGTCGGTAGGCACAAATGCAATCTGCAACGAAACATTACTGGCAACAAGATTTCTAAGCGCTGATTCTTTTTCATTGCGTATTTTTGCAGATTTTATGGATAAAACCGTGAAATCAACTCCTTTGAATATGCCTCCAGTTACGTTTTTCTTAAAACAAAAAAGAATTTTATTTTTCTTATTTTTTTTAGTTCAATTTACTCAACTTGTTGCACAAGTGCCAGCTCAACCAGCTATCGATTCACTTTTGGTGAGAATTCCATCGCGAGTCATGACGATCCAACAAATTGAACTTATTGCCGGGCGCAATGGGGGCAACTTTGCCACGCGCATGCAGAGTATCGATAAATTGAATCAAGCTACGCTCAATAACCTTCCTGTAAGGAGCATCGCTGATGCCTTATCTTTTTCAGCAGGAGTAGATGTGCGTCAACGTGGTTTGAGCGGTACGCAAGCCGATATCGGGATTCGAGGCGGTAATTTTGAGCAGAGTTTAATTGTTGTGAATGGTTTTAAAATGACCGATCCGCAAACTGGCCACCACGCCGCAAATTTGCCCATTCCGCTCATTGCTGTTTCGGAAATTCAAGTTTTTAAAAGCCCAACAGTATTGCAATTTGGACAAAGCGCCTTAACTGGGGCTGTTTATATCGGTGCTTATACGCAAGATGCCTTTGAGGTCAAAACAAGTGCTTATGGTGGCAGTTTCAATAGTTTTGGTGCCCAAGCTTTGGTGCGCATGAAAATGAAGAACTACCAACAAATGTTTGCTGTTGCAAGAGATCAATCGGATGGTCATTGGTCTAACTCTGATTTTAAAAACCACCAAATTTTTTACACAGGCACACATGCGTTGGGTTTAAATCAACGCCACCGACTTGCTTATATTGCAGCCTATACCGACCGAAATTTTGGTGCCAATGGATTTTACACCAATAAGTTCCCAGATCAATGGGAGCGTACCACTATGGCCATGGCTGGTTTAAAACATAACCTTCATTGGTACAAGCCCAGAGAGCAGGGTTCAACATGGTTTTACTTCAAACAACAAGTGTTGCTGCGCAGCCATGCAGATGAATTCAGATTGAAACGAAATGACCCGGCTTTTTATACCAATACACACGTCTCTAATGTATTGAGTTATGAATCTCAACTCGACGTAACTTTGCGTCGTCAGCAACTTCAATTTGGTATCGAACAGCGTTTTGAATTCCTCAATAGCAGTAATCTGGGTCAGCGCGAGCGCCAGTACCAAAGCGCATTTTTACAATCGAAGGGATATTTAGGTAATGTAAATTACGCGGCGGGGCTTTTGGTCTTTTCTTACAATTGGCAAAATATTCAACTGATGCCTAGTGTTCAGTTTGGAAAATCAATAGCACACCATCAGTTCCTTTTTGTAAACTATAGCCGTGGCAACCGTGTCCCAAGTTGGACAGAAATGTACTATTCAGACCCTTCTAATGTGGGCAATCCAAATTTGCTTCCAGAATATTCACATGCGGCTGAACTTGGATGGCGTTCGACTGCAAATCAGTACAACAGCAAATGGTATTATTTTCAAGCCAACGCGGCTTTATTTTATCGTCAGCATACCAACATGATTGACTGGGTGAGGGCGGCTTCTGTTATTAATCCAAACCCGAATCCTTGGATGCCGGTCAATATTGCAAGCGTGGCATTTAGCGGATTGGAAACCAGCATGACATTCAATGTCAAAAAAAGCGGAACCTGGGGGCCAAATAAAGTTCACTTGAATTACACTTATATTACGGCTAAGCACAATTTCACAAGTGAGCAAGAATCTAGATATGCTATCACCAGTATGCGCCACCAACTCAATGGTCAGGCCTTGTTTGATTTGAGCGAGAAAGTTCAGTTAAATCTGGCATATCGCCTGGTTCAACGCATTGAGCAGCCATTATATCAAGTGTTGGATGCTAAAATTTTACTTCCAATTCATCGAAACCTGACCATTTTTGCCGAGGCCAATAACCTCACCAATACGCAATATATAGAGGCAGGATTTGTACAAATGCCTGGTCGTTGGTTCAAGTTGGGTCTTACTTTTACACATAAGGCATTAGAAGATCCAAAGCCTTAATTTGTTTTAGTATCCGACTTTTTTACGCGTGCGTTGCAGTACTTCTTGAGCTACCACACGTGCCTTTTGTGCACCGATTTGAAGTGCCGCATCAATTTCTGCTGGATGGGCCATCAGGTGTTCAAAGCGCGCACGTTCTGCACTAAATTTTTCAAGGATCAATTCAAAAAGTGCTTGCTTGGCATGCCCGTAGCCATAGTTGCCACCAAGATAATTTGCCCGCATTTGGGTAATTTGATCTTCATTTGCGAGCAATCGAAAAAGTGCAAAAGTGTGGCAAGTATCCGGGTTTTTAGGTTCTTCAAGAGGCGTGCTATCAGAGACTATTGACATGATTTGCTTGCGGAGTTGTTTCTCTGGCAAGAAAATATCAATGTAGTTGTGACGAGACTTGCTCATCTTTTCGCCGTCAGTACCCGGGATGAGCATGGTTGCTTCCTGGATTTGTTCTTCAGGCAACACAAATGTTTCGCCAAATGCAAGATTAAAACGATTGGCTACATCGCGGGCCATTTCGATGTGCTGTTTTTGATCTTTACCAACGGGTACAATTTCTGCATCGTAAAGTAAAATGTCGGCAGCCATTAAAATGGGGTAGGTAAATAAACCTCCATTGACGTCGTCAAGGCGGTCGGCTTTGTCTTTAAATGAATGGGCAAGTGTGAGGCGTTGGTAGGGATATTGGCACAGCAAGTACCAAGTCAATTCGGTCACTTCTGGAATATCTGACTGCCTGTAAAATACAGTTTTTTGAGGGTCAAGACCAAAAGCCAACCACGCGGCAGCAGTAGCATAGGTATTTTGTCGGAGAGTCTGACCATCCTTGATTTGAGTCAAGGAATGCATGTCTGCGATAAATAAAAAAGATTCATTACCAGGAGCTTGTGCCAATTGAATGGCTGGCATGATTGCGCCAAGAATATTGCCTAAATGTGGAGTCCCTGTACTTTGAATACCTGTGAGTATGCGTGCCATTCACTAAAAATTTGTTCAAAATTAGTGATTTTGCCCCGTTTATTTACTGCCAAAGCTTGTGGGTATTTCTTACCTTTGAACTATGCAGCAAATCAAAGGTATTTTTGGCTTGATCTGGAAGCTCTATATCGCTTTCGTCTTTTTTGTCTTCGCCATTTTGTTTTACCCGCTGTTTTGGACGCTCCAACTCAAAGCTTCATGGCGCAAACACGGCTTTCAAATTTTTATCGTCTGGAGCTGGATGATGCGCATTTTTTGTTTTTACCCTGTGCGCTACAAGCTTAAATCACCGCTTCCCAAAGCACCATATATCATCATCTCCAACCACAGCTCTTACCTCGATATTTTTCTGTTGCATTCCATCTTGCCACAGCACCCATTTGCATTTTTAGGTAAAGCAGAAATCTTGCGTTACCCAATTGTCAGAACTTATTTTAAGGCCTTAAACATCCCTGTTTACCGCAAAGACAAGTCCAAAGCGGGGCAAGCATTTGTACAAGCTAAAAAAGCTGTTGAAAATGGTTGGTCTATTGTGATCTTTCCTGAAGGTACTATACCCGAAGAAAATATTCCTCAAATGATACCCTTTAAGAATGGTGCATTTCGTTTAGCCAAAGACTTAAACATCCCTATTGTTCCGCTCACTTTCACACAAAACTTCCATTTATTCTCCGATCCAACTATCATTTTGGGTCCAGCTCATCCTGGTGTGGTTGAAGTATATATCCATCCATTTATTTCTCCTGAAAGTATAGCCCAGCTCAGCGTCAATGAATTGAGTGACTACTGCTATCAACTCATCTCGGCACCAATTGCAGCCGCTCATCCTGAACTCATGAAAAAAATGTAATTTTGCCTTATGGAAGTAACAGAAGCACTTATCGATCACATTGCCCATTTATCTCGCCTTTCTTTCGAGGGTCCTGAAAAGCAAGCCATTCGTCAAGACATGCAGCGCATGATCGCTTTTGTAGACAAACTCAGTGAGCTAGATACAACAGGTGTTGAGCCGCTTATCTTTATGTCCGAAGAAGTCAATCGACTCAGAGAAGATGTTGCTGTTCAGAGTATTAGCCATGAAGAGGCTTTACATAATGCCCCTAAAAAAGATTCCGATTATTTCAGAATTCCAAAGGTGCTAGACAAATAAGCTTGAAAGTCAGCGGTTTTACTTTTATTAGAAATGCCATCACCCTTGACTATCCTATTGTTGAGGCCATTCAATCTATCTTACCCCTTTGTGACGAAGTGCTTGTTGCTGTCGGTAATTCCGAAGATCAAACGCTGGCCCTCATTCAAGGCATTGATCCTAAAGTTAAGGTCATTGAAACCACCTGGGACGATACGCTGCGTGCCAATGGTGCTGTTTTGGCCATCGAAACAGACAAAGCCTTGGCAGCCATTAGCCCCGATGCCGATTGGGCTTTTTACATTCAAGGTGATGAAGTCATTCACGAAGCGGATCACCCGGCCATTCTAGCGGCCATGCAAAAATATCAGCACGATACAGCAGTAGACGGCTTACTTTTTGATTATTTGCATTTTTACGGCTCCTATGATTATGTAGGGATTTCTAATAATTGGTACAAAAAAGAAATTCGCATTATAAAGCCAGGAAGAGGCATTTTTTCCTACCGAGATGCACAAGGTTTTCGAAAAGCACCTGATCAAAAATTAAATGTGGCGTCAGCGCATGCTCGCGTTTTTCATTATGGTTGGGTCAAAGATCCGAGGGCCATGCAACTCAAACAAGAAAACTTCCATAAACTTTGGCATGACGACGCTTGGCTGGACAAAAACATCAAGGTAGCTGAGCACTTTGATTACGAAGATCATATCCATCAGTTGGCACGTTTTGAAGGTACTCACCCGCAGTGTATACAAGCCCGAATTGCCAAAAGAAATTGGCACTTCGAAACCGATATCACGCGGCACAAAAAAAGATTCAAAAATATCCTCAAAGATTGGCTCAAAAAGATTGGGATTGACACCCACTATGCCAACTATACGCTCATTCGTAAGTAGTTTGCATTCGAATCCTAAGCGAGCCTGAATTTACAGTATTTGATGACATGACCGCGCTTACTGAAGAATTCTTCATAGTAAGTTTTGATATGAAAAATTTCTTTGGTTTGTTGATCGAGGTCTTCGGGTAAATTTGCGTAAAGATCAGGATAGCAAGCAAGCATTTCGTGGCCGTGTTCTTCGATTTGCTCCAGGGTGTAATCAAAAAGCACATCAGAATCGGTTTTCATATGGATGATGCCGCCCGGCTTTAATATTTGTTTGTAGCGCGCTGTAAAAATAGGCGAGGAGAGGCGTTTTCTGGCTTTTTTAGGTTGAGGATCCGAAAAGGTAAGCCAAATTTCATCGATTTCACCTGGTTCAAAGTAAGCTAAAATGAAGTCGATGCGCGTTCTTAGAAAAGCCACATTCTTGAGTTCTAATTCAAGGGCTTCTTTAGCCCCAATATAGATCCGATTTCCTTTGAGGTCCACGCCAATAAAATTTTGCTCGGGATAATGCTGCCCCATACCAACGGCGTATTCGCCTTTGCCACAGCCTAATTCTAAGATGATCGGATTGTTATTGCCAAAAACTTCTTGTCTCCATTTACCCTTTAAAGCAAAAGGCTCTCCCATAACGGGCTCGTGTACATTTGCGAACGTTTTTATCGCTGCAAATCGTTTTAACTTATCTTTTCCCACGGCCCAAAGTTACAAGAATCCTCGTAATTTTGCAGCATGCATTTCGTTGAGCCTTTCTATAACTGGCGCGGTTATTACATCGCAGCCGAAGACCCATCTTCACCTTTTTATGGCCGAGAATACAGCGAATTTGCATTTAGCAATACCGTCTATAATTTTTACATCCATCCGCAGTGGGACGAATTTGGTTCGCAAACACTTTTTATAAAGATCCTTTTTGTCGATTACGAAGAAAAATATGCCATACTTGAATTCATTGGCGAATGGAACGATGCCATTGAAAATGACATCATGGTGCTCAAGCGCGAAGTCATTGATTTGCTGATCAACCTCGAAATCAATCAGTTTATTTTAATTGGGGAAAATGTCTTGAATTTTCATTTCTCCGATGACTGCTACTACGAGGAGTGGTTTGACGACATTGAGGACGGTTGGGTGGCCATGGTGAATTTCCATGAACATGTCAGCAAAGAATTTCAACGCATCCACCTCGACCACTATTTTGCGATGGGCGGCGAACTCGACGAACTAGAATGGCGTACGTATCAGCCCC
>CAZPWB010000053.1:0-1745 GCA_964590425.1 uncultured Lishizhenia sp.
ACTCTATTGAAATAACTCAAAGACTCAAAGCCACAATCGTGTGCAATTTTGCTGACATTGTCTTCGGAAGAGAGTAGCAGGTGACAGGCTTCGTTGATGCGTAAATCGTTTAAATAATCAGAGAACGTGGTGCTGGTAGCCTTCTTGAAAAACTTACAAAAATTACTTTCTGACATAAAGACAAGGTCGGAGACTTGTTTGAGTGAAATGGGTTCCGAATAATGGTTTTGGATGTACGTACAAACCTTGTTGATGCGCGTTTCAAACTTTTTAGAAATGACGTTGTGATAGGAATCCGCACACAAGATGCATGCTTGTTTTGCTGTCAGATCTTGGAGCAAGGATAAAAGCGCTAAGACACTTTCTAGTTCTTTGGTTTGGCCAAGTGAGCAGAGCTTTTGGACAAACAAAGCATCCGATTCAAAGCGCAGCCCTTTTGCAGATTTCTCCAATAGCGCTTTGATTGCCTGACCTTCGTTCAACTTTAAAAATGGTTCGATGAATGCGCTTGAAAATTGAATGACAATTGCTTGCGAAGGACTGCCGTCTTCATTTTTCCCCCACCAAGTGTGCGGGAGCTTACTTCCCAATAGTACGAGGTCACCACTAGAAAATTGTTCTTGTGAGTTTCCCACAATCCGATAGCCATTGCCTTTGAGGATATATGTCAATTCATATTCTGGATGGTAGTGCCACTTGAATTCAAAGGCGGGAACACTAATTTCGGTTTGATAAAAACTAGCGCCGCCTTGCTTGGATGGGATGTCTTCTAATTGTGCCTTCATGAGCTTTTATCAACTAAAATTAAATATTTGAGGTAAATTTAATTCAATATAGTATTACAATTGAATAAAATACGCCTATTTCTTTTTTGCTTGTATTTCTAATTTTGAGTCGTAGAAAACTTTCAATTCGCATCACATGCCCCAACTACCAGAGCAAATTCGTCATTTCCTTGAAACGCCATATCCTATAACACAAGCCCAAATTGCTTTTTATGAGCAACATCGCTTCATCAAATTGAAGCAGGTATTGAATCCAGAAACAATAGCTTTCTTTAACGAAGTCATTTCAAAGCAAGTTGCAGCTATGAACCAAGAGCAAACGGCACTTGAAGAGCGCAGTACTTACGGGAAAGCCTTTTTGCAATTATTTAATTTATGGAGAGAGAATGAGTTGATCAAAGAATTGGTTTTCAGTAAGCGCTTGGGGCAACTTGCAAGTGAACTCATGCAGGTCGATGGCGTGCGTTTGTATCACGACCAAGCTTTATTTAAGGAAGCGGGTGGAGGCATAACTCCTTGGCATGCCGACCAATATTACTGGCCTTTGTCCAGCGATAAAACCATTACGGTCTGGATTCCCTTACAAGCCACTCCGCTTGAAATGGGCCCTTTAGAATTCAGCGCGGGAAGCCATGTCATTGTAGCAGGTCGGGAACTAGAAATTGGCGATGAAAGCGAGGAGCAGATTCAAAAGACGTTGCGGGTAACTGATTTTGAACATGTCATCGAAGCTTTTGATATGGGTGAAATCAGTTTTCATTCCGGCTGGATTTTTCACCGAGCAGGAGCGAATATCACCGATCAAATGCGCAAAGTCATGACCGTCATTTATATGGACAAAGACATGGTGCTGAAGGCCCCAGACAACGCCAACCAAGAAAACGACTGGAAAACCTGGTGTCCGGGTGCCCAAATTGGCGCCGTCATTCAAACACCCTTGAATGAACTCATTTATTCAAA
>CAZPWB010000053.1:1845-6408 GCA_964590425.1 uncultured Lishizhenia sp.
GTGCCCAAATTGGCGCCGTCATTCAAACACCCTTGAATGAACTCATTTATTCAAATTGAGTATGCAGATCAAATTCCTTTGTACTTATTGGGGTTCCGAAGATCTTTCGGCGAAAGCTTTTTTAGCTAAAGTACTTTCCAACGGCTACGATGGCGTCGAAATTAATTTTCCGGAAGATCCGCAGTTTATCGATGAATTTATGTCCGAATTGGAACGCATCCGCAAGACGAGCCATCCAGACTTTATCTTCATTGCCCAACAAGTACTTTCAAACGAAAAGGAAACAGTTGCTGCGTATAGCGAACGCTTGATCAAGCGATTAAATTTCCTCGTTGGATTGAATCCGAATGCAATCAATTCACATACCGGCAAGGATTTTTTTGATTTCAATGATAACATAGGTCTCCTTCATCTGACCGAAGTAATTGCAAGCAAATCAGGCATACCCATCTGGCATGAAATCCATCGGGGGCGGTTTTCCTTTCACCTCCGAACGTTGCTCGACTACTTAAACATATTTCCGAATTTGAAACTTGTCGCAGATTTATCCCATTTTTGTGTTGTTTCAGAAAGCGATTTAAGTGATCAACAAGAACTCTTGACGCGTATCTATCCTAACATCCAACACATCCATGCCCGCGTCGGTTTTGAGCAAAGTCCGCAGGTGAATCATCCGTTTGCACCTGAATGGCAAACTTACTTAGCGCAATACCTTTCATGGTGGCGAGCCATCTTAACCTTGCATGCTCAAAATACATCTTTTACCATCACTCCAGAATTTGGACCTTTCCCATACATGCCGCAAGCGCCTTTCACCCAACAACCGTTGGCTGACCAATGGGAAGTAAATCGCTTGATGAAAGAATACTTACAAGAAAAGCTATAAATCATGAATTTAAAGATACTTGTGTGTTTTTGTTTGGGTTTTATTGGAAGTGAATTTCATGCGCAGCACCTTCGTTTTGTCAATCCATTTATTGGTACTGACGGCACAGGTCATACCTTTCCGGGCCCTTCTATGCCCTTTGGAATGGTTCAACCTGGGCCCGACAACCAAGATTACGGCTGGAACCACACCAGTGGCTATCAGTACAAAGACACTTTTTTAATCGGGTTTTCGCAAACGCACCTTAGCGGAACCGGCATCAACGAAATGGGAGATATTTTACTTTTGCCTATTCATCCAGCCAAAGTAAATCTAAAAAATGCGTATCGGAAAGAGACTGAAACGGCAAGCGTTGGCTATTACGGCCTCACTAAGCAAGATGGCGTCAAGGTAGAACTCACGTGTTCAGAAAGAGTGGCCTTTCACCAATATACCTTTCCCGAAAAGCAGGCCCAAGTACTCGTAGACTTTCAACATGGGCTGCGCTTCGTCTTTGAAGCCAACGATCCGAAAGGTTTGGTCCTTGAAAGTGACATCACGTTTGAAAACGATTCTACGATTACAGGCTATTGCTATACCGACAATTGGGTCAAAAGGAAATACTTCTTTTCCCTGACCTTTGATCATCCGATTGCGCGAACTACTGAATTACCTCAAAAAGCAAACGAAAAAGCGCCCAAATACCTCTTGGATTTTGTACTCGCTGCGTCCAAAACCTTAAAAGTGAAAATTGCCTTATCTACGGTGGATGTAGAAGGCGCCAAACGGAACATGGAAGCAGAGATCAACCATTGGGATTTTCAAAAAGTACGCAACGAAAACCGAAAAAGTTGGGAAAACTATTTGTCGAGAATTGACATCAAAGCACCTCAAAAGCAAAAAGAAATGTTTTACACTTCTTTTTACCATTTGCTTTTGCAACCTTCGAATATCGCTGATGTCGATGGGCGGTATCGAGGAGTGGATGACGTGGTTAGAACAGCGGCAAACAAAGTATATTATTCCACGCTTTCCATTTGGGATGTTTATCGCGGGGCCTTTCCGCTGCTGCAAATTGTGGCGCCAGAAAAAATCGATGGGATTGTTCAGACCATGCTCTTGCACCACCAAGCCAAAGGTTTTTTGCCCATCTGGACCGCCTGGGGCCAAGATAACTATTGCATGATCGGCAACCACGCCATCCCGATGATTTTATCAGCTTATCAGAACGGTTTCAAGGGTTTTAAAGCAACGGAGGCCCTCAATGCCATGGTTGAAACCAGCACAACAAGTCATATCAATTCAGACTGGGAAATGTACACCAAGTTTGGTTATTACCCCTTTGATCTTTTGGACAACGAATCCGTTTCTCGAACGCTCGAAAGCGGCTACGATGATTGGTGTGTGGCTGAAATGGCACGTAAATTAGGAAAGGAAGATGTTGAAAAAAAATTTCAAAAGCGCGCTCTTTTTTATCAAAATATCTATGATTCCAGTACTACTTTTTTCAGGGGGAAGGATACACAAGGCAACTGGAGAACGCCATTTGACCCGCTGATGGCCACCTCACCCTTGAATAATCCCGGCGACTACACCGAAGCCAATGCCTGGCAATATTTTTGGACTCCCGCGCAATACGATATACCGGGGCTGTTTCAATTACTGGGTGGCGAAGCAAACGTCACGAAAAAATTGAATGCGTTTTTTGAGACGGAAGCGCCCAATCCGAATAAATTTTTGGGTCAGGAAGCCATGATTGGTCAGTATGCGCATGGCAATGAGCCGAGTCATCACATCATTTACCTATATGCCTTTACCGATCAGTTCAAAACGGGTCAAAAGTATATCCATCAGGTCGTGACCGACTTCCATCAACATACGCCCAACGGCATGATCGGTAACGATGACTGCGGCCAAATGAGCGCCTGGTACATGCTATCGACTTTAGGTTTTTATCCGGTAAACCCTGCCAATGGTACTTTTGTGCTTGGAAGTCCGCAGGTGCGCAAAGCGGTGCTGCATTTGCCCGGTGAAAAACAATTTACGGTTGTCGCCAAAGATTTTTCAGCACGCCATTATTTTCAAGAAAACCCAAGCCTAAACAAGGTTAAATTAGATAGAAACTACATATGCTACCCGGAGATTATGCAAGGTGGCGAATTGAAGTTTCAAATGATGAACCATTAAGCATAAGCAAATGAGAAAAGTATTTGAAAGCGTGTTATTGCTCGCTAGTATCTTATCGCTGAGTCAATTGGCATTGGCTCAAACACAACAGGGTAAAAACAAAAAAGGAGAAATTGTTTACCACGTCTGCCAACGCAGTTTCTACGACAGCAATGGCGATTCCAACGGCGATTTAAACGGTTTGCGCCAAAAGCTTCCTTATTTACAAGAGCTGGGCGTGACCTCCATTTTGCTTTTCCCGCTTTACGAAGCCGATTGCTACCATAATTATTTTGCCAATGATTTTGAAAAAATTGATCCAGAATTCGGCACCATGCAAGATTATATTGACCTCGTCAAAGAAGTGCACCGCCGGGGCATGAAAATCTACCTCGACATGGAAACCCAATACGTGACCTCCGAACACCTGTGGTGGAAAGACGCTGTGGGCAACCTCGATTCCAAATACAGCGATTATATTTTATTCGATGACGTCGCACATCAGGTGCCCGCCACCATGGTTTTTGATTTGCGCATCTTGAACGGCTACGACGGCAAGGTCATAACCGCAACAACTGTTAATTTGAAAAGTAAACAAGTGCTCGCTTATAACATTGAGTTGTTTTCCTATTTCATGGACCCCAATAAAGATGGCATTTTTGACGATGGCGTCGACGGCTTTCGCTTGGATCATGCGATGGATCATTTAGATGGCAAGCCAACACTCACTAATTTATTCGAGGAGTTCTGGAAGCCGCTCATTTCAGCCTTAAAAGCCGAGAATCCGGCACTTCAAATAGTAGCCGAACAAGCCAATTGGGCAGACTACGGCTTTGAATACTTTGAAAAAGCAACCGTGGACCGCATGTTTGGCTTTGGTCTTCAGCAAGCTATTTTATCCTTTGACAAACAGCAAATCATCAACAACGCCGAAATCATTTTGAATCAAACTCCCGAAGGGAAAGCGCAAATCATCTTTATCGAAAACCACGACATCGACCGCTTTGCTTCGCTCGAAACCAATATCCAAAGACAAAAATTAGCGGCAGCTCTTATGCTGCTCATCGGTGGTGTACCTTCCATCTATTACGGTCAGGAACTCGGAATGAAAGGTAAAGTCTATTCTTTTGGCAATACCGACGGCAACGATATTGGCCGCCGAGAAGCATTTGAGTGGCACCAAACAGGCCAGGGAGAAGGCATGTCGTATTGGTACAAAAACTCCGGCGCCTGGTGGACCAATGCCAACTCAAAGCCCAATGACGGCATTTCTTTAGAAGAACAAATCAATGACCCCAAATCTTTGTTCAATTGGTATAAGGCAATGATTGCCCTCAAACAAAGCAATGCCGCACTTGCAACTGGCTCTTACGAAAATGTGCCTAATGAAAACCAAAATGTATTCAG
Organism: uncultured Lishizhenia sp.; assembly: GCA_964590425.1. Classification (GTDB taxonomy): domain Bacteria; phylum Bacteroidota; class Bacteroidia; order Flavobacteriales_D; family Crocinitomicaceae; genus UBA952. The sequence goes on from CAZPWB010000053.1 coordinate 6,284, forward strand.
TTTTTACCGCATTCAGGGGCGCAAAAAGGTGCTAGTAGTGGCGAATTTATCAGCAGAAAATCAACAAGTGCTTTTCAAGCAAGAGGTCAAGAAAGCCAAGGAATTACTAGACAAAAAGATGCCAT
>CAZPWB010000053.1:6508-14054 GCA_964590425.1 uncultured Lishizhenia sp.
CTTTTCAAGCAAGAGGTCAAGAAAGCCAAGGAATTACTAGACAAAAAGATGCCATTTGAAAACCAAATGAACCTATTGCCTTATGAGGTGATGGTGTGGGAGGTGAATTAACGCCGCTGCAACCACCACGCTACCAACGCTTGGCCTGCGAGAACCACAGGAGAAAACCAACCAACAGCTCTGAAAAATGGCAAAAAGTAGTTCTCGGCAGTAACCTTTTGATGAGCGACAATCATAAAAAGCAGCGGTACCGCCCAATAAATAAGGGTATAATAGAGCGCAAGACTCAATAGCTTATTTTTGTATTTGGAGCGATAGAGCAAAGTGCGGGTCATGAAAACATCGCGCAGCACCAAGAAAACCATTGCTAGATAAGACCAATCGTAATTGTGTTGATATTGTAAAATTTCTAATTGTCGAAAAATGTGAGGGAGCTGATGCTTGACCAAGCCAGAAATTTGAAGTGCAAAAAGCAACAGAAGAGAAAGGGAAAGGCCTACCACAACACTGAACCACAGCGGCGCATTTTGCCACGCTTTTTTGAATTTGCCTTTGTGCAAGGCTTGCAAAAAGAGCGTATAGTCATTTTCTGAAGGGCGTTCAAAAACGAGTAAAAACTGCGTGAGCAAGAAAAACACCAAACTTACCAAAGCCAGATGGTAATAGATTGCATTCAAACCATAGATTTCAGGAGCAATGTAGGTGGTCTTGCTATAATCTTCAGAATAGATTGGGAAATTCGAAGTAAAACCATAGAAGTAGGAGCCTGTAAATACCAGAAAAGCAAGCCAATAAATTTGGGTATTGCGGTACTGCAATTCTTTGCGCAAATTTTGATGGATACCAATGCAGCTCCAGCCAATAAAAATGAGCAGGGAAATCAAAATGGTCAGGTTGTCCCAAATGAGTCCGTACCAACTAATGGCGCCTTTTTCTTCGCCTAATGCAGCAAGGTAGAAAGAAACATAACCGACGCCAATTACAGATAGGATAAAAAAGAGGGTGGTATTGATTTTAGCGTGGCTAAAAGCTGATTGCGTACTTCCGGTGATGGTCAGCAAGCTAAAAAGGAGGGCGCTGAGGTTCATCAAGAGCACCAAGGCCATATAAATCAGGCCGTTTATGCAACTCTCACCAACATTTTCACTGAAAAGCGCTGCGCAAAAATAAACCAACATGGCGCTTAGCCCACCGAGCCATTGCAACAGCGTTGGCCCAAAAATTTTGCCGATGGTAAGAGCCAAAGGGCTTTGGCCACTCATGCGCTGGCGATCCCATGTTTTCTGATTGATTTCATCGGCTACGGCATCTGCCGCATTTTTACTTCCCCAAATGCCCGTGATCAAATAAAGGATAAATAGGGCAGTATTCATTAAGGCCTCTTCTGTTTTGAAGTACTCGTTATCATCTAGTGCGGTTGCAGCTATCACAAAAGCTAAGGCAATGAGGCCCAACATGGCTAAAATGCGGTTTGACTTTAGCTCTAACCAAGCATTGCGCTTGAGTTCTGGGTTTCGAAAGATATTGGCTAACATATTATGCGTTTTTGATGGTTTTCAAATAGGCGTCCTGAATATTGACGCTGTGTTTGCCAAAAGCCCTCACTTGGATGTCTTGCTGCAAAAAATAGTGCAGGGCTGCATGAGGTGGCGTGCCTGCGGCGATTGAAAAAATAGCAGTTTCTCCTTCGTTTGCTATGAAGTTGAAGAGTGTCGGTTCTGAGAGGCTGTTCAATAAGGATGCATTTACGGCTTCGATAAAGTAAGTGCTGTCTTTTTGGGCAGCGGTATCTATCGAAAAGTCAGTTTCGACTAATTTGCCTTCTTTCAAGACAATGAGGTGATTGGCGTACTGATCGAGTTCTGCAAGAATGTGTGAAGAAACCAGCAAAGTGATGCCCTCTTGGTTGAGTTGCTTGAAAAGCTCAGCCAACTGTATGCGCGCTTCTGGATCTAGACCCGATGCGGGTTCGTCTAGGATGAGGTATTTCGGCATATGGATAATCGCCTGTGCAATGCCCACGCGTTGCCGCATCCCGCGCGACAAACTCTTGATTTGCTCCTGCTTTTTGTCTGTTAAGTTCACTTGAGCCAACACTTCTTCTATGCGCTCCGGACCCACCTGATGCGCAGCGGCAAAATAAGCAAGTGCTTGCTCAATAGTGAGGTCTTCGTACAGACCGAAGTTGTCTGCTAAAAAACCAAGTAAACGATGGCAAGCATGCGGATCTTTCGCGGTGTCAATGCCATCAATGAGCACTTGTCCGTCGCTCGGATGCGCTAGTGCACTCATGCAACGCATTAAAGTGGTTTTACCAGCACCGTTGGGCCCAACTAGTGCTGTAATACTCCCTTCGGGAATGGTTAAAGAGAGCTCTCTTAGGGCTTGGTGAGATCCAAAGCGAAAGCTGAGGTTTTTGATTTCAATCATTTGAATGCAATTACTGAAGTGAAGTTAAGATAAAAACGCATTGCATGTAAAGCATTCTCAAGGGTAATTACCCGTTTTCTCTTGAAATAAAATATTTGAATATCAAAAGCGTTTGAGTTCGCAAACACTTAACTATGAAGTCAATAAATACGCATTTTTGGATTGCTCTCATGCCTTTTTTGCTGGTGGCCTCCTGTGCCAAAAAAGGCTGCACAGATCCAATTGCAACCAATTTCCAACCCGAAGCCAAAAAAAATAATGGCACTTGTATTTACGAGCCAAGCATCAAATTAATAGGTGAGGCCACGCTACATGTGCCTATTGGCGGCCAATTTATCGATGAAGGTGCACTCGCTATTGATGTGGACGGCAGCAAACCAAGCGTAGCGGTCGTCAGTACCGTCAACACGACCAAAAAAGGCACTTACAATGTTCAGTACTCGGCTCAATTGAAATCTGGTGAAGTTTCTACCATACGTCAGGTTGTGGTGGCATTTGACCGTTCCAATTGGGTGGGTGCTTGGAAAACAAACGATGATTGCGGCTCTATCTTTTTTCCAGATTCGATGGTGAAATTTGTAATTGGTGACCAAGAAGGATTGGTCAAGACTACCGATATGTTTGACATCCATTCTCCAGGACAAGAAATACGTGCCGATGTTCATGGACAGCAGATTTCCATACCTCAACAATACATAAATGCAGTTGGTCTTTGGACAACACGCTTGTCTGCCGTTGGTGAAATGAACGACGAGGCAAATGAATTTAAGATCAAATTCTCCTACAAAAACTTGGTTTGGAATTCTGCTTTCGGTATTCCTGGAACTTGTATTTTGAAATACACGAAGGTGGAGTAGGGGGTAATGTAGAACTTGTTCTATAGTTGCACTAAATGAGAGGAATTGAATACCTCAAAGACATTAATCTATCAGTCTTATTCGTATTTTTATTTTATCAATTCTAAGTTTTTAGATATTAAAATTTATTCAGATGAAAAATTTAAGCTGCATCACAATATCACTTTTGTTCTTTTTTTTGCTTTCCTTTCGCAAAAACTTAAATGCCCAAGCTCCTATTTGGATTCAAAACAATGCAGTGTGGCACTACGACTTTGAGAATAATTTTGGCAATAGTGGTTTTTTGAAAACCAGATACATCGGAGACACCATTATAAATGGACAAACTGCCCAAATTTTAACAACGACACGCTATTTATTTTTAACGGATCAAAATTATATTACACATTTAATCAGTATAACAGAGCTGGACACCAATTACACTTGGAATAACCAAAATCAAGTGTTTTATTGGCGCGAAAATCAATTTGAATTGCTCTATGATTTTACAACTTTAACAAATGAAAGTTACACCATCGATTCAGATGAGGACCAGACATTTTTTTGTAATTCAATTTCAACGGCCAATGTATTGAGTACCGGAACAGTCTCTTTTGGGAACCAAACTTATCCAACGATGGAATTAACATACAGTCCAGGTGATTTTACTCGCTTAGAAGGTTCTTATAATGCGCGTTTTGGGAATCAGTCAAGTACGGGTGCATTGACTTGGCTTTTTCCAATTGAGGCAAATTGTCAACCAGGTGTAATTATGGAATATCCTTTCTATAAATTCCGTTGTTTTCAGGACGATAGTTTAGTAGTGAACCCCGCAAATGTAGAATGTGAATACCAACTCACACACGTCGGAATTAACGATTTTAATGAAGATGGGTTTCTAGTTTATCCAAATCCGGCCGCAAATTTTGTTACACTATTTTCTCCATTCGAGCAAAATGAAGTTCAAATTTTTAATCTCGCTGGCCAGTTGGTGAAGAGTACACAAACCAGGAGTCAATTGCAAGAACTCCACTTTGAACTACCTAAAGGAACCTATACAATGAAAGTTTTTGCTGGGAACGAGTTACGCCTAACAGAAAAATTAGTAATTCAATAAAGGTTTGGTTAGCGTAAACGCTCTGAAATCACGCGCTGCGCACAAGAAATAATTGAACCAACGTGCTTTTAACAGAGTGATAAAATATTTCCAAAGAAAGCGTGAAAATTACAGAAGGGAATATAGCTTTCATTGTTGATTTTGATTATCAAGATTACTTGCGTTGGTTGGATCCAGATCAAAAAAGTCAGTCCATATGGCATGGGACTTGTCTGCAGTTTTCTGGTGAAAAAGGCAACACGTTTGCTTTAATTTCTCTAAACACTTATTTGCAGGACCTTATATCTTTTTTAAAGACAAATGATTGGGTCATGAAGCATGATGACAAAGATTTTCCTTGGATTCCCGAGGAAAACCTGGGGAATGAATTTTTAGTTTGTTTCAAAAAGCTTTTAGCTGACAATCATATTTCGAGTCAGCATTCAGGCGCATTGCTGCTCAATGCAAAGGAACTGAAATCCATCGTGGCTGAAATGTTGTATTATCCAATGAATTTGAGTTACAAGAACATTGATTTGATTCCGCTTGGTCGGAACGTGCTGATCAAAGTTACGCAGCACCTAGACCTTTGCATCATCAGTAGGAGTGAAAATACAATGAATGAACTCGCCAAACGAGCAGGTGAGGATTTTACGCAAATTCGGATGAAAGAAGAATGTGATGAACCGTCTTGATGAAGCTTTGTCATTTTCAAATCATTAGAAAAAGATATCGAAAAGCAATTTCTTAAAGTTGAATGCGCATTTGACTACCGCAACAAAGTCACGTGACCAGTTAAGGTTTTTGCGTCTCCTGATTTAGGTTTGTAATTGACAACATACGTGTAAACACCATCTGGCGACATGACACCGCCATAGGTGCCGTCCCATGAGAAATCAATATTGTAATTGTGAAAGATCATTTCGCCCCAACGGTTGTAAATGAATAGTTCAAAACTTTCAATTTCGCAGTCATATTCCACTTTGAAAGTTTGGTTGTTTTCATTTTCATCAGGGGTAAAACAATTGGGAATATAGACATCGCAGAAACAATCTTTAGCTACAATTACTGTTGAATCTGAATCTAAACCACACGCATTTGCTACATTTAAAATATATGTTCCAGGCGTTAAAATAGTGATAAGAGCTCCTTGCTGTCCAGTATTCCAGGAATAGGTGTAATTGGGGTTGGTTTCACTGGAGGTCAAGATGATGGATTCATTTTCGCACGAGCTTTCTGCTCCCAAAATGGCAGCATACGGTAAGTTGATGACGATCAATTGGGTAATGGAAATGCTATCACAACCGTTAACAGTAGAATTATTTATGGAATAACTTTCGTTTACAACGATGTTAAAATGAGTAGTTCCATCGGGGTAGGTGTAATCTGTTCCCGAGCAAATCGTATCATAAATCAGTGTTTGATAATCATTTTGAAGCTCGACATAGGTATAAATGATACTGTCGCATCCGGTTATAGCTTGAAGTGTTGAGGTGTGTGTTAAGTTGCTGTTTATTTGCTGGCTCATTCCATCGGGGAAGGTGATGGTCTCGTTGAAACACACATTTATAGTGTCATAGATTTCAGCATTATTCAAAACCGTGACGTTTGTTGTTACTGTGCTATCGCAGCCATCTTGGGTAGTTAAAGATGAAGTATAACTTATAGCGGATACAATGGTTTGATTTGAGCCATCTGGAAAAATGTAATTTTCGTTTTCACAAACACTAACCGTTTCAGAAGAGCTAAATACCTGATTACAACATGTGGTGTCGACGCTCACATGAACCGATTTTGAACCAATACAACCCAAAGCATCAGTGATAGAAACAACATAGGTTTGCGTTGAATTTGGACTTGCAATTACGGTAGGTAAATTCGTTGTGTTGAGTCCTGTTGGTGGAGACCACGAATAGCTTACTCCGCCGGTACAGCTTAAGGTAACGCTTTCATTGATACAAATGGTTGTATCATTGGATATAGAAAAACTTGAAGTGTTTATGGACGGGATTAAATTGGGGAGCCCGACTTTTGATGCGGTTCCGGCAGCTAATGCAAGCCCATTGGCATTAAATGTAGATCCAGAAAAATTATTTGGATTCGATATGATACCTAAATACGGTTGATTTAGACTTGTCATATTGATTGCGCCATCTCGGCCCATATAAATATTTCCATTCGGAGCTAATTGAAGAGCGCCATATAAATCATTTACATTAGGACTTGGGATATTGCCAAGAACGACATTTGTTCCGCTTGCGATTTCGTATTTATATAAATTTGTTAAGATATCGGTATAATATAAAATGGAACTATTGGGTGAAAACTCCACACCATAATAATTTTGATTGGGTCCTGAAGTAACGGTTAGCGGATTGGTAATTTGACCATTACTAGGGTTAAAGTCAAAAAGATTTACATTTGATTTACGGACACAAAAAGCCAGTTTTCTATTATCCGGAGAAATTTTCATGTGGCACGCCGCATTGATATTCCCTGAAATTGTCGGGACATTCGGACCAATTGTTGAGGTAACTGGCGTCAATATACCAGCATTTGTAAGTTGGTAGGCTTTGAATTTATTATTGCCAATCTCGTGGGTAATGATCCAAAAGTCAATTCCATTACAATGCCTTGCAACCGTAATGCTTTCAGTTGTATACTGCGCAATACTATGATCAGGCAGCGTTAAATTGACATTTCCAGGATTAATAACCGGATTCCCGGCAATCACATCAACAATTGAATATCTAGCTCTTTCTGAACCCAGTTCAGGAATGGAGAAAATGTAATATCTATTTGTAAAACTATTGACACCAACACCTGGCTCAGGTACGATAATTCCACATTGCGCAGACGACCAATGGCCCATTAATCCTGTTTGAATGACTGTATTGGAATTGTTATATACGGTAATGCCATCCGTGTAAAACAATAAGTTACCGCTATTATCTGAAATACTTGCCGAACCTTCGTATGAAGATATTGCCGAACTCCCCACATTTGGCGGATTCATTCCATTGGCAAAGTCTAATCTTGCGTTTACTCCAAATGTCCAAATATTGTTGATTTGTGCTTGACAATCAAATAAGGTCAAAACAAGGAGAATAGAAAGTAAAAAATGAGGCGCAATTTTCATTAATATAAAATTACCTCTTTTCCATTAGAAGAATGTAGAACATAT
>CAZPWB010000054.1:0-13788 GCA_964590425.1 uncultured Lishizhenia sp.
CGCCTCAATCCCAGTTCTTCAAATGTCATGTATTCTTTTTAAAATTAGGTGCAAAGGTACATAGATTATAGGGATTTATTGTTAATAAGTTGATTTGTAGTGTTAAAAAATCATAAAAGGCGATGAAGTTCAGGCAGATCCGAAGCCCATTTTAGAAATAATTGTAATTTCAAAAAGTGAAAATTTAAGGCCCTAATCTGCTTGTCTTTGTGTGTATGCTTATTGAAATATTGAGTAATTTAAAACCATGAAATTACACATCATCCTAACGATTTTCATCCAATTTATGCTTTGTGAGTTGGCAAGCGCACAACGCATTCAGGCGCTCACTAACGATATTTCTGTAGATTCAATCTTGCTTGCCAAACCTTGGGCCTCCAAATTAGCACTAGACCCGATTTCCAAACATTTGTTCTATTGTGGCTCGAATGGCAACATTTACGAAGTGTTTGAAGCGGCTCAAACCGATTCTTTGCGTTTTACGAACCAAGACCACAGCCTCACCCGCTTACAAGGTATGTGCTTTATGGACAGTACCCTTTTTCTTTCTGGTAATATTTGGTATTCAACAACCGGTATTGGCCTGATCATGAAAGGAATCTTACAACCAGACGGCACAAGAATTTGGAGCACAGTTTTGAGCACAGAAGCCTACCCTACTTCAGGCCCGAGCGGCGACCACGGTTTTACGGGGCTCAATATTGACCCGCAACAGCAATTTTTATACTTCTCTAGTGGTTCTCGGACCTCGTTTGGTGAGGTTCAGACTAACAACGGTGCTTTCCCCGGCCTACGCGAACAAGCCCTAACCAGTAAGATTTTTCGCATTCCAGTTTCAGCTGAAAATATTTACTTATTCAACGATTCTACCTTTCTCGATACCTGTGGTTATGTTTTTGCAATGGGAACGCGCAACGCTTACGATATGGCCTGGAATGCCCAAGAACATTTATTCGCCATCGACAACGCGGGCGAACGCGATGACCCCGAAGAGCTTAATTGGATTCAGGAAGGACATCATTACGGTTTCCCATGGCGCATTGGTGGCAACCTAAACCCATTGACTAATCCGAACTTCAACGCTGCACAAGACCCGCTCATCAATCCGCAGAACTCAGCTTATCTAGAGGGGCATTTCAATGCCGACCCAAACTTTCCGCAGATTCCAAGCGGGCTACAATTTACAGAACCACTCAGCAACTATGGAGCTGCAGCTGACTATTATAAAAATGAGGCCACTGGCAATATTGAAAAAAGCAGTGAGAGCAGCACACCAGTCAAAACGTTTACGCCGCACCGCTCACCATTAGGCTTGGTCATTGATAAAAACAAAGCACTCGGCTCGGTTTACAGTGGCAAAGCTTTTGTCATGAGCTTTATGCCGGGTGGCGACAGTACGGGTTTTAGTCCAATTTCACCTTGGGGTTCGCCCTGCCCTTTTGTGGATCCATCCAGAGAATTGGTCATGATGAACTTGTATTATGATAGCCTGAATAATAACTACGCCATTCAAACAAGCAATATAGTAACAGGTTTTTACCTTCCAGTAGATGCCGAACAGGTAGGCAACAGCATCTATATCATTGAAAACAATGGCGTGCTTTGGAAAATTCGTTTTCCAGCACCAAACGTAATTCCGACTTGCGCAGAAAAAGGTCTTTTTGTTTATCCGAATCCGAGTGCGGCTGCTCTGAATCTATATTACCCAAATCCGAATCAACAAGAACGGTACTTTGAACTGCTTACCCTTGACGGAAAATTGTTGTACAAATCAGCAAACTTCATTACTGAATTTTATCAAAGTGAGACCTTAAATTATCCGCAAGGATGTTATTATATCCAATTGCTAACGAATGGAGACATGCTTGCGAGGCAACAGCTCATCCTAAATTAGAACACCTCAGCGTTTGGTAAACGTTATTTTTCTATTTTTGGAAACTTTTAAATCAGAAAATCAACTATGCAACTCAACGGAATCATCGCCATTTCAGGAAGACCAGGTCTCTTCAAAGTTATCGCTCAAGGAAAAAACAGCGTTATCGTAGAATCTATGATCGACAAAAAACGTTTCCCAGCCTATGCGACAGAACGTATTTCTACCCTTGATGACATCAGTGTCTTTACCTACGAGGAAGATGTGAAATTGACAGACATTTTTGAAAAAATGTTGGCACTTTACCCAACTGAAGGGCCTTCTCACAAAGCCGACATGAAAGAACTTGAAGCGGCTATGGCACAGTTCTTACCAAATTGGGATCAAGACCGTGTGTATCCGTCTGATGTTCGCAAATTATTTCAGTGGTATAACCTACTGATCAAAGCCGGATCTTTTGAAGCGGCAAAAGCTAAAGAAACAGCTGAAACTGCTAAAGAAGTAAAAGCACCAAAGGCAGACGCACCAAAAAAGAAAGCACCAGCAGCAAGTGCCAGCCCAAAAGCAGCCAAGCCAGCTGCCCCTAAAAAACCTACAGCGGTTAAAACAGGTTCTTCTAGAGGGAAATAACATGAATATTGAAAAACAAGCGCGCCAATTTCTTCCAGAAAACTTGGCCATCACTGATTTCCAGGTAATCGAGCCTTATTTTCAGGACCTACTCGAGCGTCAAATTTCTTCTTTAGCAGACTTTGATAAGTGGTTGAAGGATCGCTCTGAACTCGATGCAGTACTTGAAGAAGATTTAGCGTGGCGTTATATCCGCATGAGCATCAATACCCAAGATGAACAGCTCCGCGAACGCTATAACCTTTTTGTGAGTCAAATTCAGCCTGAATTAGCACCGCTTGAAGATCAACTCAACAAAAAATTAGTAGCACTACCCTATCTCGAAGAAAGACAAGACGCTGCACATCAAATTTATTTCAGGGCTGTACGCAGTGCGCTTGCACTTTTCAGAGAAGAAAATATCAGTATTGAAGCTGCTTTAAATGAAGAGGCACAGCAATTTGGTGCCATTAGCGCCGCCCAAACCATTGAACACGAGGGTAAAGAGCTCACCATGCAACAAGCGGCTTTGCTGCTCAAGGATCAAAATGAAAGTCTGCGCCAAACTATTTTCGAAAAAATAGTGGTGCGCCGCCGCCAAGACCGCGAAAAATTAGACGCGCTTTACAGCTCCCTCATTGAAAAAAGAACACAACTGGCAAAGAATGCTGGTTTTGAAAACTACCGCGACTACAAGTTTGTAGAGATGGGTCGTTTTGACTACACCAAAGCAGATTGCTTTGCTTTTCATGAAGCCATCAAGGAGCACATTGTTCCGCTCGTTAAGCAAATACAGCAAGCCAAACTGGACCAATTAGGCAAAACGCAATTCAAACCCTGGGACCTCGACGTAGACCCAGAAGGTAAGCCAGCTTTGAAACCTTTTGAAAACGGCCAACAAATGTTAGTCGGAACCATTAAGCTCTTCAATAAAATTGATCCGTATTTTGGCGCTTGCCTTCAAAAAATGGACGAGCTCGGACACCTCGACCTCGACTCCAAAACAGGAAAAGCACCCGGTGGATATAATTACCCTCTTTATGAAATTGGCGTTCCGTTTATTTTCATGAATGCGGTTGGCGCTCAACGCGACCTCGAAACAATGGTCCATGAGGGTGGTCATGCGATTCACTCTTTCTTGAGCCGAGATTTATCGTTAACAGCATTTAAAAACCTCCCGTCAGAAGTTGCCGAATTAGCCTCGATGTCAATGGAATTGCTCAGTATGCCGCAGTGGTCTGAATTTTATCCAAATGAAACGGAGCACAAACGCGCCATGCGCGAACAATTAGAAGGCACACTCAAAGTACTTCCATGGATTGCGCAAATAGATGCGTTTCAACATTGGATCTACGAAAACCCGACACATACGCTCGAAGAAAGAGCGCAATATTGGCTTGGCTTATCTAAAGATTTCGGAACTGGTCTTACCGACTGGACTAACTATGAAGACCAAGTGGAAAGCGCTTGGCAAAAACAGCTGCATTTATTTGAAGTACCTTTCTATTATATTGAATATGGCATCGCTCAGCTTGGCGCTTTGGGTGTTTGGAAAAACAGCCTAGAGGATTATCCTAAGGCAATTGCAGCTTACAAAAGGGCGCTTGCCTTAGGCTACACTAAAACGCTACCTGAAATCTATGCAAGCGCAGGTGTACCGTTTGACTTCTCCTCAACCCGACTCCAAGAATTAGCCAAACTCATTCAGCAAGAGCTTAAAAAATTGCATTAACTGCAAGTATTTGATACAGAAAATTAAAATTCTGTTTATATTTGCACCCGCACATGGCGAGATAGCTCAGTTGGTTAGAGCGTAGGATTCATAACCCTAAGGTCCCGAGTTCAACTCTCGGTCTCGCTACTCAAAGCCCAGTCTTCACTGGGCTTTTTTATTTTCTACTACTTTTGATCCTGCTCTTTTTTGAACTTGCATTTTTCGCAAGTTTCAATTATTGCTTTGCTAAATTCAATTTGAATATCAATCTTGAGATTTTGAATTTTGAAGAAAAAATAAAAATGAAAAGTTTCTTAATTCTATTATTCGCTATTTACTTCTATCAACCAAAATTCTATGCTCAAACCAATGAAAAGCGAACTTATTTAGAAGTAAACGCTGGTATGGCACGTATTTTTTATGATAGTTATTTTCCAGGTTTCTCTTTCTTGATTGGTCAGCAGAAAATGCTTAGCTCAAACACATTCCTAGAATATCAAGTAGGTTTAGCATTACCCTCAATTGCTACAGGTAAAATAGGCCTTGGTTATCAAAACAAGTCTATTGGAGTAAGTGGTGGTTTACGAGTGTTTCCGAGCATGTTGTATGGTCAAATTCACTTTAGAACAAGAAAAGGACAGTTAAACATTTCAGCTGAACAAACACCATTTAACCTAGATAACTGGGATCTTGGCCCTTCTTTTGGAGCAAACAATGTATTTACTTTAGGATATCAATGGAATATAGGTAAGAGCAAAAGATAATTAATTCAATAAATCTTTCGTATTTTGTTCTATGCAATTGAGGTTGTTCATTTTTCTTTTTTTGATTGTAACTTATTCTAGAGTTTTTGCCCTTGAAAATTTGAATTTCTCGCTTTACCTTTTTGTCTACACAAGTGAGCAAACACAATCAGGTGCCGGGCATATTAGCATGGCTTTTGGTCCAGATAGCCTGCACCTTACCTATTACACCAAATACCGCAAGGCAGATGGCGGAGGTGTTAAGGTAGTTAATACGAATTATGATCAAGCTTTTCATTACGACAAGAATATCTTAAAGCATCAGGCTAAGACACCTAGCTTAGTTTTAAAAATCGCTTCAAGCGCTCCGTCTCTTGAAAAACTTGAAGCACTTTCAGATCACTGGAACATTGAGAAACCCTGGAGTCTTTTTATTAATAATTGTTCTGATGCTGTAAAAAAAACGCTTAGGGCTTCAAAACTGAATCCAGGATTAGCTTTTATGATCAGTACGCCAAATGAACTTGTAGAAGACCTTTATGCACATCACTTAACAGCTTTTGAAACCCAACAAATGCAAGTGATATACGGAAATCTTGATGCCTATTTATATGCAGAACCCAATGCCGTGCCACAAACCCTATTTGGTAAACACAAAAATAAAGTCCCTCAAAAGGAAGCCATCCTTATTCTAACGGGTTTCGGTTCAAAATACCATAGCTTGAAGAAGCTCCGGCAGTATTTTTCAGACAAAGGCTTCGACGTCTATGTGCCCGATTATATCTCAAGAACATCACTGGAAAAAACCGTTAAAAATCTAGATAAGTTTTGGAGGCAACGCAACATGGCTGCTTACGAAAAGGTACATGTTTTTGCTTATATAGTGGGTTCATGGAGTGTGAATCAGTGGTTGCAAACAGCCGTTCATCCGAATATCAAAAGCATTGTGTATGACCGCAGTACTCCTCAAGAACGAGCACCATACATTTTGATCAAAGATTTGAAAATCCCGAATTATCTTGTATTTGGCCCGATCATGCGTGACCTCCATGAAACACCTTACCCTTGCTTATTAGACACAAATATTCAAATAGGGTTACTACTCGAAACCTATGCAACGGCAATTGTCAGAAAGCACAAAGCAACCGCTGACCAACTTGGTCCTTATTGCTGGGAACCATCCTGTTTCAAACAAGAATTTCAAGACTACAAATATGTTCCTTTGAATCATGATCAAATGTATACGCATCCGGAGGTCTTTGGCAAGGCACTATTGAATTTTTTCAAATCTGGAAATTTCGGAACCTCATTAGATGCATTCCAACCCGTTGAAAACCCATTCGTTAAACATAAAATATGATTTCTGTTTATCAGCTCAAGCCCAAATTCCAACAGCTGTTGCAACCTGTTTTGTTACTGCTCAAAAAAATGGGGTTTACACCGAATGGTTTAACGTTCTTTGCTCTTGTTTTATCAATTGCTACCGGGATCTTCTGTTACTATGGTCCCATCCAGATTGCCCTACTATTGCTTCCGCTCTTTTTACTTTTCAGAATGGCACTCAATGCGCTAGACGGCATGATGGCAAGGCAGTTTAATCTACAAAGTAAAAGAGGGGCAGTTTTGAATGAGATTGGCGATATTTTGTCAGATTTGGCTTTGTATTATCCACTTGTTAAACTTTTTGAATTCAAGGATCACGAATGGATTTGGTGCTTCTTATTACTCAGTGTCATCAATGAGTTTTCAGGCCTACTCGGACAAGCTATTAATGGCATCCGTAGCTATGATGGCCCTATGGGCAAATCGGACCGCGCGCTTGTGATCGGACTCCTCTGCCTGCTAAGTTGGTTTGGTTTGTCATTGCAAGTATATTTTTCTTGGATTTTCATGAGCATATTTATACTGCTGTTTATAAGTACCTACAAACGCTTAAAAAATGCTAGCCTTTCCCATGAATGAAATTCAAAAAATGCTCGCAGTTATCGGGGGCGTATTGGTTTTTGCAACCTTACTTTTTTGGATCTGGAAAAAAATCAAACCAGGGCCGCAGGTCGATGAACTCATGACCCGTACCAAATCTTGGTGGGTCATGGCCAGTATTTTCACAACTGCCGCTTTGGTGCACCCACTCATTTCCTTTGCAGCATTTGCATTTTTATCTTTTGTGGCCCTTCGGGAACTCACTAGTATTAGTAAAAATGCCCGTTCAGAAGACCGCAGCGTGATTTTTTGGGCTTATTTAGCCATCCCTATTCAATACTATTTAGCTTACATGGGGTGGTTTTCCGGTTTTCTTATTTTTATTCCGGTTTTTATGTTCACCTGGATTCCATTCCTATTGGTCTTAAATGGCCATACCCAAGATATTGCCCGTTCCATGAGCGTCATTCCGACGCATCTGATGCTGACGGTTTTTTCGATTAGTCATTTAGCCTTTTTGCTCTCCTTACCTGAACTCAAAGGTTTTGAGGTAGGTGGCCGTGGCTTACTCCTTTATGTCGTTTTTCTGACCGAAATGAACGACGTTTTTCAGTTTACCTGGGGCAAACTAACGGGCAAACACAAGATCATTGAAAAAGTAAGCCCCAATAAAACTTGGGAGGGCTTCATTGGCGGTTTATTGAGCACGATGGCTGCGGCCTATTTCTTGCGTTTTCTGACCCCATTTTCAGCAGAAGTTGCTTTAATGGCTGGCTTTTTAATTGCCTGTTCAGGATTTATAGGAGATATCATTGTCTCGGCTATCAAAAGAGATTTCGGACTCAAAGATACCGGCACCGTCATCAAAGGCCACGGTGGCATTCTTGACCGCATTGATTCTTTAGTGATCAGCTCACCCTTCTTCTTCTATTTCGTTTACCTGCAATACTACGCCTAATGCAGCGCCTCTTGCTGATTTTGATTTACAAAGGCCTCATGCCACTTTTACTAAGACTAGTGGGGGTTAAAACCTTGCGTAAACCCAATTTCAAAGAAGTCAAACAGTTTATCATTGTAGCAAACCATAATAGTCATGTGGACACCATGGTGCTTCTCTCGAGTTTGCCCATTAGTCTACTTAAGCGTACGCATCCTGTTGCTACAGCTACCTATTTTGGCAAGAAAAAATGGCTTGAACTGTTATCTAATTTGTTTGTAAATACAGTACTCATTAAACGCCGCGAAGAAAAAACACCTGAAACCAATCAAGAAAAAGCGCTTGAGCGCCTCATGAAAAAACTTGAACAAGGACACTCCTTGATTTTATTCCCGGAAGGTTCCAGAGGTGAACCCGAACAAATGCAAGCATTTAGAAAGGGAATTGGCGTTCTATTGCAAAAATTCCCAAATATTCCATTCATCCCAGTTTACCTAAAAGGAATGGGCAAAATTTTACCCAAAGGTTCCATCCTTCCTGTACCTTATGATGCGCAAGTCTATTTTGGTGAGCCTACTTTTTGCCAGCATCAAACAGTGGAGGGAATTGTAGTAGAGGTTGAAAGCGCAATAGTCGCATTAAAAAATCGCTTATCTTAGGCTTTCAGTTTTTATCGTGCTTTTCAACTCGCTTGCCTTTCTACTTTTTTTTCCGCTCGTTTTTGCGATCTATTGGCTAGTGCTCAAAAAATACCATCAAGCACAAAACTTACTGATTTTAATCGCTAGCTATTTTTTCTATGGTTGGTGGAGTTGGAAACTAACCTTTTTATTGTTGGCAAGCACCTTGCTAGACTACATCTTTGGTGGGCTAATTATCAAAAGTAAAGACCAGCGCGCAAAATTTTTCTTGGTCTCTAGTATTCTGCTCAATTTAGGTTTCTTGGGCTATTTCAAATACTTTAATTTTTTTGCAACCGAGTTCAATATTTTGCTTCAAAAGTTTGGCTTGAATGCCTCCTTGCCCACCTTAGAAATCATACTGCCAATCGGCATTTCATTTTACACTTTTCACGGGATGTCTTATGTGATTGATTGTTATCGGCGTCAGCAGACTACTCAGCCGAAATTTATTGACTACGCCGTTTTTGTGAGCTTTTTTCCCTTGCTCGTAGCCGGGCCCATTGAGCGCGCACAGCATTTACTCCCGCAGGTAAGTTCAAAAAGAACTTTTAACTATACGCAGTGGGTGGAAGGGTCCAGACTCATTTTGTGGGGTTTATTCAAAAAAGTGGTGATTGCTGATAGTTTGGCACAAATTGCCAATCCAATTTTCGCAGATTATGCCAACATGAGTCCAATGATGCTTTTAGTTGGCTCGCTTGCCTTCACTTTTCAGATTTACGGTGATTTCAGTGGCTATTCTGATATTGCTCTAGGTAGCGCCAAACTCCTTGGTTTTGAATTGTTGTCCAATTTTAAATTCCCCTATTTTTCTCGCTCTATTGCCGAATTTTGGCGGCGTTGGCACATCTCGTTATCAAGTTGGTTCAAAGATTACCTATACATTCCACTAGGCGGTTCAAGGGAAGGTCTACCCATTGCATTAAGAAACACCATGATCATCTTTTTAGTAAGTGGTTTTTGGCACGGAGCATCTTGGAATTTTATCGCTTGGGGTGCTTTACACGGCCTATTTTTCATCCCTCTTTTGCTCAGAAAAGATAAAAATCAATTCTACAGTACTGTTGTAGCAAATGATTCAGCATTTCCAACCATAAGAGAGTTTTTTCAAATGAGCTTGACCTTTTGCCTTGTTGCAATAGCCTGGATTTTCTTTCGAATGCCTAACATCCACGATGCTTTTATCTATTCAAGAAACCTATTCTCAGGTCTTTTCAAATTAAATTTTAACATCGGTCATCCAGATATCTTGAACATGACACTACTTTGGATTCCGGTGTTACTGATCATAGATTGGTTGAACAGACACGATGAAAGAAGTTTTAAGGTTCCTCAAAAAGTTCTTTTTCGATGGGGGCTCTATTTAGCCATGACCTTCCTCATTTTTATGTCCAGCAATAAGGATCAAACGTTCTTGTATTTTCAATTTTAAGTATGAAAAAATATTTCGTTCGTCTTTTGATTTTTGTGCTGCTCTGTTTTGGTCTTGATATGTCCTTGTATTTCGTACTCAGACAACCCTCAAAACATTTCGATTGGCGCTACGGAAAAGTCCGAGAAGAACAGATGTCAACGGAAATTTTGCTTGTAGGCTCATCACGCGGAGTAAGAGGCCTCAGTTCAGAAGTAATTGAGTCAATAAGCGGAAAAAACACTTTTAATTTTTGCTACCCTGGTTCAAGCCTGCCTTTTCACTTATATTGTCTAGAGACCTTTTTTAACAACCAAATAAAAAGACCAAAAATTGTTGTCTTGAATCTAGATGATGATTTCGCGTTCAAAGAAAATCCTTGGCTCAGTTTCAGGACAAACATACTATATGGTCACACCAAATATGATGATGTCAATGAACTCCTCATTGCTTACGGTGAAAATCATCCACTAGCGGCTTATTTCAATATTTTAAAAATCAGAGCCATCCATTTAGGGATTGGGCAACAAAAGCCCTTGGCTACAGATTTCATCAGCTCAAAAGGATCAATGCCGCTTTTTAAGAAAAATGAACTTTGTGTTTTTTCAACATTTGTAAACGACACGACCAGCTATCAATCTGACGCCGAACTTCCTGGTTATTTAGCGGCCTATCAAAGCATTCAGAACCTATGTGCTCAAAATCACATCCAACTTATTGTTTGTATCCCACCTCACTATGGCCCTATTAAACAAAGCTTTGTTGAGCGGGTGAAAACACTAACTGCACCTGAATATCAAATTCTTCTGCCAGACACCAACCAACGCGCCTATCTGGATTCTAACTATTACTACGACCCTTCTCACCTACGCGCCAATGGTGCACGCATTTATTCCAAAGAGGTGGCTTTGCAAATCAACAAGTATTTTCAACTCAAAGACTAATACTCTTTAATTCATCACCAAGACGGTGGAGGGCTTTTTCTATTTTTTGAAGTTGGGCTTTTCTAGGTTTTTTGAGCCCGTTGGCATAATGACTCATTTGCATTTGATTAATGCCTGAAATTCTTTCAAAAGCAGCATTGGTCAAGATTCCTTTGAAATAATTCAAAAGACTCATCACGTCAAATTGGTACTCGAGCTCAATTTCTTCAACGCTTAAGTTTCCTAATTCTTGCTGTATACTCAGCCCTTCCAACATTGATTGTTTAGCCTCTTGAACGGTTTCTCCAACGCCACTTACACCTTCTAGTTCAGGGATATATGCCCAATAGGCGTCTTTGCTTCTTTCAATGATTGCTTTGTATATTGATTTCTTCATGACTTCAGATTCATTTCCTTTTTAATTTTCTTTTCTATTCCTTTCCCAACTTCTTTCGATCCATGATATGGAACGGGATAACGTTTTGAATTTTTCTCATAAATGAAATGACTTCCAGAACTTCTTAAAAAAATCCATCCATTTTGAAGAATAAGGCGATGTAATTCACTTGATTTCATGACAGAAGTGAATTACTTTTCAAAAGTATTACTTTTAATACTTTTAAGCAAGAGAAATGGTCCATATTTTTTTAATCAAAGAACCTTATAATTTCCCTACTTTTATTCCATGATTTTACGGATTTTCTTATTGATTCTTTGTTTTTCATTATTCAATACGGTCGAAGCGCAAGGTTTTGAAATCACTTTTAAGCAACGAGACCAAATCGTTAGACCTGATTCTTTGGGGAGGGTTTATTTGAAGAAAGACACTTTTTTGATTATAACGGCCTTAGATAAGCTCGATGGCGTATTTGTAAATAGCTCTTATGATTCCATCATTTATCAGGTTGCTTTACAGAGAAACTTACCAGATTTTCAAACAATAGGTTGGAAAGTGAGTGTGGAAACTGAGTTCAATAAAGACCAGGAATTATTCCTTCAAGATCAAGATAGCTATTGCTATTGGTTTTATGACCCAAAAGAATATGACTGGCACCGCTTTGATTCTGTAATTGTAAGAAAGGGAAACACCATCATTGGAACAAAAACCATTCGCCAGTTTTATAGCCTTGAAAACAAACTAAACATCGCGATCAAAGACCTACCGAAAAAGCCTATTTATCTGAGTTTCTTTTCGACTAGCGGATCTTTTGCTAAAGAAAATGCGAAGCTTGAGCAGGTGCAGTGTTTCAGGCTTTATTTCATAGACTAGGATAATCTTCTTGCACGCAACGCGCCACGATTTTGGCGCTATTGATGGCTAATGGAATACCGCCACCCGGATGCACGGTTACCCCCGCAAAATACAAACCCTTGATTTGCTTTGAAAAGTTTGGATGTCTAAGAAAGGCTGAGAAGGCATTATTAGAAGCGTTACCATAAATAGAACCTTGTTTACCACTGTAGCGCTTGTCAATCAAACGCGGTTCGTTGATGCGCTCCTCTTCAATGAAAGGTTCGATATCCATTTGCAATGCTTTTGACAACTTTTCTAAAATTCGTTTTCGTAGTAACTGAATTTCGTTGTCCCAATCTTGGCCAACGTTAATTGGAGCATTCACCATTACAAACCAATTCTCTTTACCCTCAGGCGCATCGGTCTTTTCTACCTTTGAAGAAATATGGATGTACACCGTTGGGTCAGGATGCAAAGTTTTGGATTCAAAGATGGCTTTGAATTCTGCCTTATAATTTTCAGCAAAAAAAATGTTATGGACACCTAATTGAGCAAAGGACTGCCCCATTCCCCAATAAAAGACAACAGCAGAGCTTGACTTTTCTTGCTTGAGTAAGAATTGAGGTGGCTTGACTGCAGGTAACAACTTTTCATAGGTGTAGTGAATGTCCATGTTAGAAACCACTACATCAAAATCATAGTTTGACTTTTCTGTTCTGAGCCCTTTTACTTTTCGTTGGTCAATTAAGATTTCAAGTACGCGTTCACTAGTATGAAATTGAACCCCATGTTGTTGCGCCAATTCAAAAGGGCGCTTGGTAATCTGAACCATTCCGCCAACAGGCATTGCTGGGCCCTCATTCAGTTCTAGCTGTGCAATTATATTGAGCATCGCAGGCGCCAAATAAGGAGAACTGCCATTATAGGTAGCCAGGCGATCAAAAATTTGGACCGTTTTAGGGTTGCGAAAATTCTTTTTGTTTTGTTGGTGCATCGTGAGGTGCAAACCATACTTAAACAGGCGCGCCAATGCTTTAATTAAAGGTTTGGCAAAAAGATGCCTCATGCGATGTAAAGAAATCTGAATAAACACCGGATAGATAGCTTTATAATTAGCCTCCATTCGCTCGAGAAATTGAAGGGTATTATCTTGAGATTCTCCAAACTCGGTCTCCATTGTTTTGGCTACCGCTTCTTTGTGTACAGGTAAAATAACCTGTTGGCCGTCATTATAAAAGTAACGACAAGATTCTTGGAGTTGGTGATATGGAAATTTCGCCTGCAGATCTAGTTGTTGTAATAGTGTAGTTAATAAGGCTGGTTCAGTAAAAACAGATGGCCCCATATCAAAGCGGTAATTACCTAATTGCTGCTCAATGATTTTACCGCCAATTTGTGCGTTGGCTTCAAAAACATGCACCTCTAAGCCCAAACGTTTGAGTTCTATGGCACTTGCAAGCGCCCCGATTCCGGATCCGATTATTCCTACCTTCATATTCAAAGGACAAAATTCAGCTAAAAAAGTTCTAAAACCTCAGTGCAGACGGGCATTTTAGCCGGCTTTATCAACAAAATGGCCATTTTTTCAACATTTTTGCACTTTTTTTGACCTGAAACCTTTACCGGCATTGATATTCGGATATATTTGTTTCGATAATTAATTTCTAACTAATTAAAACTAACTTATTATGAACAAGGCTGAATTAATCGACGCAATCGCAGCGTCTGCAGGATTGTC
>CAZPWB010000055.1:0-13634 GCA_964590425.1 uncultured Lishizhenia sp.
AGGTATTCTAACCAACTGAACTACCAAACCAATTTCTTTCACTTGCGTGAGCAACAACAGTTGCTTCAGAATTGTGTAATGCTTTCGTTAAAGCGGATACAAAAGTACGTAATTTTTGATATAAACCAAGGTTTAGGAAGAAAAAAATCAAAAAAAATGTACTTACCACAATTGTTTGGAGATAAAAACGGTGCCTTTGAAATAGGCGACGAGTTTATGGTCTTGATTTTCAATGCGTACTTCGTAGACGCCGGTGGTTTTGCCCCGATGAAGTTCGGTGCAGGTAGCCGTGAGTTGGTCGTGGAGTTGCACTTTGGCGAGGTGGGCAATTTGGGTATCGATGCTGACACATTGATAACCGTAGGTGTTGGCTGCAAAGGCAAGAGCGGAGTCGGCTAAGGAGTAGGTTAGGCCGCCGTGGGCAATGCCAAAGCCGTTGGTTGTCTGGGCGCTAACAGGGCAGCTCAGGGTGCAGAATCCCGGGCCCAATTCCATGACTTGCATCCCGAGTAATTGGCTGAATGCATCGTTGTCGAGCATGCCTTTGACAATCGCTTCGGGACTTTTCATGGGTGTGATTTATAGATCTGAAAAAGCAAAGGTTTCTTTGAGGCGGATTCCTTTTTCGGTGTGCTGTACGGTGCAGCATTCGTGTGCGGAGTCGTGTTCAAGAAATAGAACGTAGTTGTTGTCAGCGGCTTCGATTAAAAAGCGCTCCTTTTCGGTTAGGGTGAGCAGCGGTCGGGTGTCATAGCCCATGACGTATGGCAACGGAATGTGCCCGGTGCTTGGCAAGAGGTCAGCCATGAAAACCAGGGTGCGCCCTTTGTATTGGATTTGCGGTAGCATCATGCTTTCGGTGTGGCCGTCAAAAAAGGAGAGGTCGATGCCGGGAAGGGCTTCTTTGGTAAGCAAACAGTTGCGCTCTACAAATTTGAGTTGTCCGCTTTCTTGAATGGGTAAGATGTTTTCAGCTAGGAAAGATGCTTTTTCTCGTGGGTTTGGTTCAGTGGCCCATTGCCAGTGTTCTTTGGAGCTCCAGTAGGTGGCATTCGGGAAAACGGTGCGGTAGGCTTCTTTTTGGGTATCAAAAGCGATTGCGCCGCCACAATGGTCAAAATGCAGGTGCGTCAGAATGACATCGGTGATGTCGGAGGCATGAAAACCCAATTTGGCAAGATTACCATGCAAGGTGTCTGTGCCGAAGAGGTGATAATGCGAAAAGAACTTCTCCGATTGCTTATCTCCGATACCAGTATCTACTAGGATCAGGCGCTTACCGTCTTCGATGAGCAAGGAACGCATAGCCCAAGAGCACATGTTGTTTTCGTCTGCGGGGTTGGTTTTTTGCCAAATGGTTTTCGGGACTACGCCAAACATAGCGCCGCCATCTAGTTTAAAAAAACCGGTGTTGAGAACATGTAATTTCATATCAATTGGTCTGAAGACGACCTTCTGTTTCAGGATTTTTAGTAACCATAGCGCCAATATTTAAGATCACCATTTCGGGCTTGGTGTTGGCAATAACGGTAACGGTTTTGTCTTGACGCCCGAGTTGCCCAACTTTTGGGTGAAACTCTACGGCGATGATATCAGACTTTCCAGGCGCAATGGCTTTTTCTGGTTTTATTGGCGTGGTACAGCCGCAAGATGCTTTGACATTTTGAATAAACAAGGGCTTTTTGCCGGTGTTGGTCACGACAAAATTGTAAAGGTGCTTGGTGTCTTCCATGACGGTTCCGAAGTCATGCGAAAGTTCTTTAAAACTCATGGTGGTCATGTTGGCAGCAGCCTCAGCCGCCAAGCGCTCTTCTTCAGCAGCAACATCTTTTAAACTTTCTTGCAGTTCCTTGGTATTTTCATCGGTAGCCACAATAGATTGCTGCTCAGGAGCCGTTTCTGTTGTCTTGGCATCTTGGCAAGCACTAAGCCCGATCAGTAGGGTAGAGAGCAAAATAAATTGCGTTTTCATAACTTGAGTTTTGGTTTATTTCCTTTTCCAGTTGAAAAATTCTGCACTTTCTTCAACTGCAGATTGAAGATAAGAATTTGTTGAATCTGAATCCGTGAGTGCTTTATTAAACGTAGCAAAATCTTCATCACTCAGAGTAATTTTATCAGAGGTACTCAAAGATTTTTGCATTATTTCTTTCTCAGTTGATTGCTGAGTATTTTGAGCGTTTTGTGACATAACTTTAGGGAGTTTTATGAGCTATAAAATTACTCAATTTTTAAATTTCTTTCCTAAACTTCATCGATACTTCTCAACAAGTTGATGTACTTCTTTTTCTAGAATTGGTAAGTCTCGTGTGAGGATCACCCAAATGATAATTGCATCCACATTGTCATAGGAATGTATGACCCAATTCCTTAAATTAACAATCTTCCTTGCATTGCTAATCTCGAAGTGAGGATAGATCTTTAATATTCTATTTACTGCTTCTCCAATAATTTCAAGTTCGCGCTCAACACCTCTTTTCAACAGTTTATTTTGATCAAAATCGTTAAATGATTGGTTCGAACCAACAAATTCTCTGATTGATAAAATGGAGGTTTGGATATCAAATTAATATTTCAAAACCTCAGGCTGCATATAGCAATTTTTTTGTCTTTTCGACGGAGGCAATGAAGTAAGGATTTGATAAGGAGCGCTCTGTGAGTAGATCAACTTTTCTACCAAAGAGTTCTTCGAGTTTTTCGTGCAAAGAAAAGTAGTAATCGGTGTAGTCTTCTAGAGATAGATCTTGAAATTTGATCATGATATCGATATCACTCAGTTCTGTAAATTCATCGGTTACAGCCGATCCAAATACATGCAGCGTAGCGACCTTATGTTCGAAACATAAATCGCGAATTTTTTCTAGCTGATTTTCGATGAGTGGATGCATTGTAACAAATATACGAAAATTGAAAATGAGTGGGGTTTCTGGATTACCTCACTGCGTTCGGTGAACCAGTCTTGGCTTTATAGTGGATCAAAGCATCTTATTTGCTTCGGCATCCTGGATTACCTCACTGCGTTCGGTTTTCCAAGGATGTTTTATTTAAAGTACAAGGAAAAGTCAAGCGTTTGCAACGCTTTTCTTTTTTTATGGCTTAACCCTCGTTGAAGCGAGCTTCACTCGGTTTAGACCATAAAAAAAGTCCTTCCGGAACGGAAGGACTTTTCCTTGTGCCCACGACTGGATTCGAACCAGCACACCTGTTGGCACCACCCCCTCAAGATGGCGTGTCTACCAATTTCACCACGTGGGCAGCAGACTATCCGATTTGGAATCGGGGTACAAAGATAAATATTTTATGGAAATGTTTGTGCTGAAATGTAAGAAAGGTATAACTTCGACAAAATTTTTCATTTACGACTATGTCACACGTCTCTACCCAAAAGATTTCACTAGCTGGATTTCTAATTACACTAGGTATTGTTTTTGGGGACATCGGTACCTCGCCACTCTATGTTTTTCAGGCTATTACAGACGGCGGCAAACATGTTTCGGAGGCATTTATTTTGGGGGCGTTATCAAGTGTTATATGGACCTTGATCTTGTTGGCAACGGTGAAGTATATTTACTTTGCTTTGAATGCAGACAACAAAGGTGAGGGTGGAATTTTTGCCCTTTTTGCCTTGTTAAAGAAGAAAAATATCAAATGGATCATTTTTCCGGCTTTGATTGGTTGTGCCACACTGATGGCTGATGGTTTCATTACGCCTGCCATTTCAATTTCATCGGCCGTTGAAGGTGTCAATAATATCTTCCCAGAGATGCCCATTATTCCGATTGTCGTGACCATTATTGTGATTCTGTTTGTGATTCAGCAATTTGGAACGGCGGCTATTGGTAAGATGTTTGGCCCCGTGATGATCATCTGGTTTGCGTTTTTGGGCTATTTGGGCTTCATTAATGTCATGCACAACACCTCGGTTTTGCAAGCAATTAACCCTTGGTATGCTTATAATTTAGTAGCCAATGTCGATGGTGGTTTTGCAGTTTTGGGTTCTGTTTTCTTGTGTACAACGGGTGCTGAGGCGCTTTACTCAGACCTTGGGCATTGCGGTAAGGGTAACATTCGCCTATCATGGGCCTTGGTTTCGGTTTTGTTGGTCTTGAATTATTTTGGTCAGGCGGCCTTGTGCTTGTCTCCTGATTTTCATTTGGCCCCGAAACAAACTGTGTTTTATGCCATGGTACCGCAAAACCTGATTCCGTTTGCGGTAGGTATTGCTACAGCAGCTACAATTATTGCTTCACAAGCGCTCATCACAGGGGTATTTACACTCATGAACGAAGCGATCAAGTTGAAGCTTTGGACCAACTTAAAAGTGAAATATCCTTCAGAGCATCAAGGACAAATTTATATTCCGTTTATCAATTGGTTCTTGATGGTTGGTTGTTTGTTGGTTATTGCCATCTTCAAAAGATCTTCTGAAATGGAGCACTCTTATGGCTTGGCGATTACGATCAATATGGTCATGACCTCGATTTTGATGGCGACTCTTTTGTTCATTCGTTACCCGAAATTGAGAGTTGTGTTTAGTACCATCTTCTTTATTTTCATCAGTATCGAGATGATTTTCTTGGCTTCCAATATGGGTAAAATCATTTCTGGTGGTTGGTTTACTTTGGTGCTTTCTATTGGCTTTTTCTTGTTGTTGTTCTTGTATTTCAAGGCCAAAAATTTGCGTACAAGTATCACGGAATATTTACCTATGAATTCAGTGATTCCGTTGATCAATGCTGTTCATGAAGACAAAGGTGTCGTTTTTGAGGCAACCAACTTGGTCTTCCCTACGCGTTCAGGCTCTGCAAACAAGCTCGATTTAACCGTTTACCATTCGTTGTTTTATAAAAAGCCACGCAAGGCCTCTACGATCTGGTTCTTACACCTTGATATCCTCAATGAGCCGTGGGGAGTGCATTATTCAGTACATCAAATCATTGACAAGCGTTGTTATTTTGTGACGCTGCAAATGGGCTTCAAAGAAGAGCACCGCATTGAATACATGATGCGCAAGATTTATTGCAAGATGATTGAAAAAGGTGAACTCAGCGGCGAAAGTGTCTTTGAAAGTGTTCGCGGCAAGCTTGACCAAGTCGATTTCAAATTTGTGGTCTTGAATTCAAGAGTAGCGATGGACAACCAGCTCACACCTTTCCAAAAATTGTGTGTACGCGCCTATCGTTTCGTGAAGTCAACAGGCTTGAAACCTGCCGAAGATTTTGGTCTCGACAAAACCAATGTAGTGGTAGATTATATTCCGATTACGGTAGCCAAGCAAGTCGATCAAGAACTCATCGAGGACTTCGAGAACTACTCGCAAACCATTTCTACGAATTATACCTCTAAATAATCGAGGTCTTTTCCGAAGGTTTCATGGAGCTGGCTCAAACTGTAAAGGGCTAGCCCAATAAAAATAATTCCCACCACTGTGGCGGATACGCCGTCATTGATGCCCATTCCGATGAAAAGGCCGAAAAGCAATACGACAATATTGACCGAACCTCTGACAAAGTTCGGAATGGTATTGGCAGCTGTTGAGCGGATATTGGTACCAAATTGCTCGGCTGCAATGGTTACAAAGATGGCCCAGTAACCCGTGCCAGCGCCTAATAAAAAGCACATCAGGTAATAGGTAGCTGAACTATTATTGAGGTTATGCAAATAGACCAAAAAGAAGAGCGTGATGGCCAATGAAAACCATAAATAAAGCTGCACTACCTTTTTGCGACTTTTCCACCACTGACTCAGAAAACCAGCCAGTAAATCGCCAGCACTGAGGCCAAGGTAGCAATACATCACGGCCTTCCCGTTTGAAATGTCATAGACGCCTAACCAAGGCCCGAAATTATCGGCAGAGTTCATTACTAATAAACCAACCGTATACCAAATCGGAATACCGATACTGATGCAATGTAGGTACTTGATGAAGTTTTGTTTTTGACCGAAAATGAGTTTCAAGTTGCCTTTTTGAATGCTGTTGTCTTGGTGCATTTGTTCGAAAAACCCAGATTCAAGCGCGCCAACGCGCAAGAGCAGTAGAACCAAGCCCATAGCCCCTCCAATCAGATACACTACTTGCCAATTGGCAGGGCTCCAACCTGAGATTTTTTCAATAAAGGCCCCAACAGCTTGGCCTTCGGCACCAATGAGTGAGGCAGCAACCGCCCCAAGTGCTCCGAACGTAACCACAATCATGGTGCCGTAGCCCCGCGTTTCTTTGGGCATGAGTTCGCTTATTAGGGTAATGCCTGCGCCCAATTCTCCGGCTAGGCCAATCCCAGCCAAGAGTCTGATCAAAGTATAACTCGGAATATCAGTGACAAAGGCATTTAAAATATTGGCCACAGAATAGAGTAGAATAGAGCCAAAAAGCACTTTCAAGCGCCCTTTTTTATCGCCTAAAATACCCCACAAGATGCCGCCTAATAACATTCCGAGCATTTGAATGTTAAATAAGTACTTTCCAGTGGCTGCCCGAACTGCTGCGTCAGCATCAGGCATGATTGTTGCTAAACTTTCAGCCTTAACAACCCCAAAAAGCACGAGGTCATAGATGTCGACGAAGTAACCTAAAGCCGCTATAATAATGAGAAACAGAACCTTGCGCTGCGCTTGCATAGACTGAGAATTAAATAGAAAAATCGTCCAATAATACGTAATTTTAAAGAAAAATCAAGATGGTACATCACATCGGTCAACAAAGTTCAATTTTGGGTCAGTACATGGCCGAAATCAGAGCGGTTGGTATCCAGGAAGATCGCCTGCGTTTCAGACACAACTTATCTAGAATTGCAGAAATCCTGAGTTATGAGTTGTCTAAAACACTGCCAAGCGTGCAGCAAGAAGTGCAAACGCCGCTAGGTCTTGCAACGGTGCCAGCACTGCAAGAGCAGCCCGTACTTTTTACCATTTTACGTGCAGGTTTGGCCATGCACGACGGCGTATTGCGCACCTTTGACCATGCAGACAGCGCCTATATTTCAGCGTATCGCAAGCACAGCTCCCCGGAAGATTTCGAAATCGAGGTGGAGTATTTGTCTATTCCAGACATCGATCATAAAATTTGGATCATCTCGGACCCGATGTTGGCCACGGGTAGTTCTATGGTAGCCGTCTATCAGGCCCTCAGAAAACATGGCGCCCCAAGTCAGGTGCATATTGTTTCGGCCATTGCTACGCCTGAAGCTTTGGCTTTCGTCAAGGCAAAACTTCCTAGCACCACGCAAATTTGGGTAGGTGCCATCGATGCAGAGCTCACTGCAAAATCATACATCGTACCAGGTCTCGGAGATGCCGGCGACCTCGCATTCGGAATCAAACAATAAGCAAACAACAACATGAACTGGATCGGATTCTGGAGTATTTATTTTTTAGCCATGGTTAAATTCATGGTGTCAACCTTGCCAGGCCCTGGCTTTAAAATGGCCTTTCACGAAACCTGGTTGGCTGCATTTTTAGGTGCTGCAACTGCCTCCGCCGTTTTTTATTTTGGCAGCGAAGTCGTGATGCGCTTTTCTCACAGGCGCCGCATTCAAAAGCGCGAGGCCGCATTGGCTGCGGGTAAAGAACCCATCAATTATAACAAACCAACCAGAACCAAAAAATTCATCATTCAGGTCAAGCATCGCTTTGGTTTTTATGGTATTACGCTTTTTGCCCCGCTTTTATTCTCGGTCCCGATTGGCAATTATGTGGTGGCTAAGTTTTATGGAAAATACCAAACCACTTTTTGGTTTGTGCTGCTTGGTTTGGCTTTCAATGCCTTTCTTTTGACATTAATTAGTTATGCCCTCCTCTAAGCGTCATCTCTTTTTTGACCTCGACCGCACCCTCTGGGATTTCGACAAAAATTCCGAGAATGCTTTGCGACAAATTTTTCACGAAGAAGAACTCGAGGCGCGCTTGGGTGGTTTTGAGCATTTCCATCAACAATATATTTATCAGAATGCCCATCTATGGAAACTCTACGGGAAAGGGAAAATTAAAAAGGATGAACTGCGTTATGAGCGTTTTCGTGTCACGCTCAAGCACTTTAAAATTCAAGATGAAAATTTAGTGCGTAGGCTATCAGATGCTTATGTCCAGATTTCTCCGTTACAAACCGCCTTGTTTCCCGAGGCCATAGAAACGCTAGAGGCCCTGCAACAAATGGGTTATCAATTGCATATTATTACCAATGGTTTTCAGGAGGTACAGTTTGTGAAGCTTGAAAATTGTGGCCTACGTGCTTTTTTTGACGTAATTGTCTGCTCAGAATTTATTGGTAAAAACAAGCCCGATCCAGCCATCTTTAAATATGCCCTGAATCAGGCCAATGCTAAAGCCGAAGCGTCCGTGATGATCGGAGACGACTACCATGTCGATGTGGCAGGTGCTTTACGTGCCGGAATGCAAGCCGTCTGGTTTGATCCGAGTGCTAAAAATAGCTACGCTTATGAGCACTGCATTTCAGAGCTCTCGGAACTCTTGACCTTAATACCTAAATTGAGTTTAACCTACTAGTTCTTGGCGCGTTCTTTCATATAAGACCATTCCGGTTGCTACGCCTACGTTTAAAGAAGAAATAGCGCCTTTCATCGGAATTTTACAGCTGATGTCGGCCATATTGATGAGGTCTTGCGTAATGCCCGATTCTTCAGAACCCATAATGATGGCTACGCTACCGCGCAAGTTGGTTTCGTGTAAAGGCACCAAAGCTTTCTCGGTACAGGCGACCAAACGCAAGCCCGACTGCTGTAAATAGAACAAGGATTGCTTGAGTTGTTCGGTTTTACAAATTGGCAAACGGTTGAGTGCACCCGCAGAAGCTTTCATGGCATCTGCAGTGGCAAGAGCCGAACCTTTACTCGGGATTAAAATAGCGTCAACACCCATGCATTCAGCACTTCTGATAATGGCGCCGAAATTGCGCACATCGGTGATGCGGTCAAGTACGAGTACACTTGGTTTTTTACCTTCCTCGAGCCACTGATCAATGAGCGGTTCGATTTCTTGGTAAGAAATAGGAGGGATCATGGCAATGACACCTTGGTGGTTGCCAGTTGTGAGAGAGTCTAGTTTTTGATTCGGAACATACTGTAAGAAGTAGTTTTTTCCGGCAAGGGCTGCTCTGAGTTCTTCAAATAGCTCTTTGTTAATACCTTTTTGAATCAGGATTTTATTGAGTTCACGACCTGCATGAACCGCTTCTAGAACCGCTCTGATACCAAAGATGATATCGGTGCGTTCTTTGCGCTGGTACGTTTTTTCTTTGCGTTCTGGACGCTCGTTTTTTTGGTAATTATTTTCCATTAGTGGATGTTAAATTCGAGGTCTACATTGCCCTCGAGGGTGCGAGCTACAGGGCAAGCTTTGCCTGCTGCGATCACTTTTTTCTTGGTGGTTTCGTCCCAGTTGTTGCCACTGAGGTCGAGGTCAATGACGATTTTTGCAATGCGACGGGGCTCGGAAGCCATGATTTTTTCGACGCTTGCCTCAGCTGACGTGAAGCTAATGCCATGGTTTTGACAATAAATGCCCATGATGGTCATGATGCATGAGGCCAATGAGGTGGCAACGAGGTCGGTGGGTGAAAACGCTTCTGCTCGGCCGTGGTTGTCTAGAGGTGCATCAGTAATGATTTTGGTGCCTGAACCGAGGTGTTCACACTGGGTTCTGAGTTCACCTAAATAGCTTACGCGTGCAGTTTTCATTTGGCAAAGTTAATACTTCACCTCGACAAATCCGTGTTTCTCGATAGGTATTCCTCCTTCAAACATGGCTTTGATCACATAAAAGTAGGTGCCTTCGGTGACTGTTTCACCGTCAAAGGTCTTGCCATTCCAAACGCCTGCTGGGTCGTTATAGCTATAAATGACATTGCCCCAACGGTTCAAAATATTGCATTCAAAGGAGCTCAGGCCACTGTATTCTACATAAAACGCATGGTTGCCAGTGTTGGAAGACAAAATGATGATATTTGGTGCAAAGATGTCACAAGGTTTAATGCCAATGGTAGCGGTATCTGAGTAGCTATAGCATGCATTGGATATGGTATATACATAATTGCCCGGATTACTTACGATTCTTGGATCTTCGGTATTCCCATCGGACCAAATGGCGTTGACCACCGGAACATAAGTGGGTTGAAGCGTCCAGGCGGAAATGGTTGTGTCTTTGGCTGTGTTGAAGTAATATGGGTCGAGGGAGAAACTACTTCCTTGGCAAATATTGGTATCAAGTAAGGCTAAATACATATAAGGAGGAAACTCTATAGTCTCTGTGAGCACTGTGCCACAAGCGCTATCTATGAAGAAAACGTTATAGACGCCAGCGTAGTCAGTACTTATACTTGGGTTGTTTGCATAGATATCTGAAAAATGTAAAGCCGTATCAAGGCAACCCCAGGTGCCACCAAGTGCACTAATAGTACTATTGATTTGAACATTGTAATCACAACCAATACTATCTAGGTGAATGTAAGGTTGCACATAAAGTTCGAGTTGCGTTGATGTAGTGTGATTACAAATAGAATCAGTAAAAGTAAGCGAATATGTTCCAGAATTGTTCGCTGTAATTAACGGGTTTGATGCCGTGTTGTTCGGACTACAAGTGAGTGTGTTTTGTGAATTAGTGCTCGTGTAGGTCCAGTACCCACCAGGTGCGGCTACTTGTGTGCCACTCACCTGATAACTGAGCTGACAAAGTGCGGTATCTGCGAAAATCACAGGGTTAATTGGGAGTGTAAGGATGCTACTCAGGGTTTGTTGGCAAGCGTTGTCAGTGAAAGATATCGTATAATTCCCTGGTGCACTCAATGTAATTAATGGGTTGAGGTTCGAAACACTACTAAAACTGACGTTGGGCGAAGACGCCGACCAAGTGCCGCCAGGAGCAACTGTACCACTTACTTGAAAAGTATTTTGACAAAGCAGTTGGTCATCAAAAATGGTAGCAGCATTGGTTCCAAATACCGTAAACGTGGTATCTGTGCTACATAAACCCGCAGAATCAAGGAGGTTGATGGTGTAAGTGCCTGCTCCGAAAGAGTTTGTGAATTGTGCATTGAGCGTTGGGTTGCTGAGGCCCCAACTGACAGTAGAGTAAGCAGCTGCATTAGGAATGGTAAGTGTGACACTCGTGTCCGGTGGGCAAAATGCCAAAGGGCCTTGCAAGTTGATCGGCAAGGGGTTGATGACCGTGAAGGTATCGGTGATGTGTTTGTAACAGCCATTTTTACTGACGGTTACGCCGTAAATCTGAGAAGTATTAATAGAGCTTGTTGGCATGACAGTGAAGTCATCCCAGAGGTAGCTGTCATAGGGGGCATTGGCTACGCTGAGGTCGATACTACCGCAAGAATTGGTTATAAGTAAGGCTGCGGAGTCGAGGTTATTGACAATGGTATCAATCACAACAACAAAAGTGAGGGCAGTTACACCAGGCGTTGGCGCATTGTTGTCAGTGGCGGTAACAGTGATGTTGTAGGTGCCCATGGTGGCCAAGCTACCAACTGCTCTTAATACAATATTTGCGGTGTTTCCGGGTGTATTTGAGATTTGTTGTAGTGAGGTGAGCCCACCGTTTGAGTAGGTAATACTGGTGCTTTGATTGGTTTCAGGCGATAAGAAGTTGATGGAGAAATCTGCGGAATCGCCGAGCGCACATATTTTAAAAGTATCGCAAGAAGCGATTCCTTCAGGGATTGGTGGGATATTACCTCCATTAGAGGCATCAAAAGCAAAGCTCTTGAAATCGAGCCAGTCAATGCCGTCAGGATTTCCGAGCGCCCCATCGAAGTCATTGCCTGGGTGGTCAAAGCGAGAAATGAGGAAGTAAGCCAAACCATCTCCTTTGTTAGCACCTGCAGTTGCAGGAACGCCATAAAAGCCATTGATGCCCTGAGATGCGTCGCCCGTGGTCCAGTCCATGTTTTGGTAGCAAAAAGCCACATTTCCACCATCAATAACTGGGTCAGAGCCATTAGTGATGATCAATTGAAACGTATTGAGTTTGTCGCCGTGAAAAGCGTAGTAACCAACCGCAACCCAATTGACATAAACAGCAGTTGGGGTAATTTTATAAAGCACTTGCCCGTTGCCATTTCTGGTATCGACATCGCCCCAAAATGGTGCCACAATTCCGTTTCCGACAGAAGGAAACGCTGTGGCAGAAAAAGTAGCCATTGGGCCTGTAAACGTCAGATTCCCGTTGTTATTGATGTAAATATTGTTGTAAGACTGACCGTAAAGGTTAAAAGTAAATGGAATTGGGATCATGCCTGTTGAACCGTCGTCATTGGGCTGCATAGCTAGGGTATAGGTGGAGTCTGGTGTGATGTAGCAATCACAGGCATTGGCCTTGTTGTAAGAAGCAGGCTTAACAGATGCAGGTGGCAACTGATAAGAAGTATTGGCTTCTACATTAACGGTGCCTAACTGACCCGAGCCCTTGAGCTGTTGATACAGTGGTGAATCAGCGAGTACGTTGGTTTGTTGCGCTTTGACTGTAATCAAAGCAAAATATGAGAAAAGACAAAGGAGGATAAATTTTTGCATAGTTAGCGGGCTTTGAGCTGAACCTCAAGACGTTGTTTGTAGGTTTGTGGTTGCACGAATTTAGTGTATTTTTAGCAAAAAATTGAATCTTTATGAAGTACGTACTAGTTGGTCTACTCTTAACGAGTAGCGCTCTTTTTGCTCAAAAGAAAACAACCGTCAGCCCTGAAAAGCTTCCTTATGACGCCGGAACAGTTTCAGCGCTCTCTTTCAGATTGGTTGGCCCAGCGCTCACCTCGGGGCGCATTGCTGATATTGCCTTGCATCCTCAAAACAAAGACACTTGGTACATAGCTGGTGCTTCTGGTGGCTTGTGGTTTACCAACAACCACGGCATTACCTTTGAGCCCATTTTTGATCAATACGGTTCTTATTCTTTGGCTTGTGTGACCCTGGCGCCAAGCAACCCAAATACCGTTTGGGTGGGAACAGGTGAAAACAACAACCAACGTTCGGCTTCTTACGGTGATGGCGTTTATAAGTCAGTAGATGGCGGAAAATCATTCACCAATATGGGGCTCAAGACCTCAGAACACATCGGAAAAATCATTGTGCACCCGACTAATGAAAATATCGTTTGGGTTGCGGCGTATGGTCCGCTCTGGAGCGCTGGAGGCGAGCGCGGCGTTTACAAAACCACCGATGGCGGCAAGACCTGGACCCGCACGCTTTTTGTATCAGACAACACCGGAATCTCAGATTTAGTCATCGACCCGAGTAACCCAGATATTTTAATTGCAGCAGCTCACCAACGCAGACGCCACGAGTTTACCTATATTGGCGGCGGCCCAGAATCTGGGCTTCATAAATCCACAGACGGTGGCCTCACTTGGAAAGAAATCAATGCAGGCTTGCCAAAAGGTGACATGGGCCGCATTGGTCTTGCCATTTCAAGCGTTGACCCTAGTTATGTTTACGCCATTGTAGAAGCACGCTACGATAAAGGCGGCGTATTTCGCAGCACCAATAAGGCAGAAAGTTGGTCCAAGCAAGGTGGTTTTTCAACCAGCGGCAACTACTACCAAGAAATTTTCTGTGATCCTAAAGATGTCAATAAGGTATTTGCAATGGATACCTACATGCACCACAGCACCGATG
>CAZPWB010000056.1:0-13467 GCA_964590425.1 uncultured Lishizhenia sp.
CACGCCTGCCACAAGGGGTCATCATTTGCCCTACCCGCGAGCTCTGCCTTCAGATTACCAAAGACTTAAATGTTTTTGCCAAGTATCTCGACGGCAATATCACAGCAGTGTACGGCGGAACCGATATCCGTACGCAAATTTCCAACGTTAAGAAAGGAACATCTATAGTTGTGGCCACACCAGGTCGTTTGGTCGACCTCATCAACCGCAAAGTAGTGCAGTTGGGGCAAGTTAAATACGTCATTCTCGATGAGGCCGATGAAATGCTCAATATGGGTTTCAAGGAAGACATCGACATGATCCTTGATCAAACCCCAATTGATAAAAATGTGTGGTTGTTTTCAGCAACCATGCCAAATGAAGTGGCGCGTATTGCACGTACCTACATGACCGATCCTTTAGAAGTTTCTATTGGTCATAAAAATCAAAGTAACGAGAACATCGAGCACATTTACTTTAGTGTCAAGGAACGCGATCGTTATGATGCCGTCAAACGCCTCATCGATTTCAATCCTACTATTTATGGTCTCATTTTCTGTAGAACAAAGAATGAAACGGCAACTGTTGCCATGAAATTGGCCCGCGATGGTTACAACGCAGAACCTCTGCACGGTGACCTCACGCAAGCCATGCGCGACCGCGTAATGGATCGTTTCCGTTCGAAAGAACTTCAGATCTTGGTAGCTACAGACGTTGCTGCTCGAGGCCTCGATATCAATAACATTACCCACGTCATCAACTACAACTTACCAGATGACATCGAGAACTACACCCACCGAAGCGGCCGTACGGCTCGTGCCGGAAAAAAGGGTCAGTCTTTGGTACTCATCAACACGCGTGAATTTGTCAAGATCAAAGCGATCGAAAGACAAATGCGTACCACTTTTACACAAGGTCAAATCCCGAATCCGGCCGAAATCTGTGAGATCCAGCTTAAAAAACTCATTGACAACACCATTGCCACTGAAGTGAAAGAAGCCGATATCGCACCTTTCATGGATCAAATCTTAGACTCCTTCAAAGATCTTTCTAAAGAAGAGGTTATTAAAAGATTTGTTTCTGCTGAATTCAATCGCTTTATTGAATACTATGAGCGTGCCGGAGATTTAAATGCTTCAGCAAGCAAAGACGACCGTGATCGCTCAGATCGCGAACGCCCTGACCGCGGTAACCGCGCTCGTGAAGAGGGTAAAACGCGTTTCTTTGTCAATTTGGGTCGTCGCGATGGCTTGAACCCGGGTGCTATGGTACGCATCATCTGTGATGCCACAGGTCTCAATTCAAAAGCGCTTGGTCGCATTGACATCATGACCTCCTTCTCGTTTATCGAGGCCGATGACGAGCACACACAAAAAATCCTCAAGTTGGTCGACGGTACCGAATTTGAAGGCCACAAAGTTTCCATTGAAGTAACTGCTCCTGGTCAAGGTGGCGGTGGCGGTGGTCGCGATCGTGGTGGTGACCGCAAATTCTCTAAAGGTCCGGGTTCTAAAAGAGGCCCAGGTTCTTTTGGTGGAAGCAGAAAACCAGCCTTCGAGAAAAAAGGTGGATTTGACAAAAAACGCGCTGGCGGTTCTGATCGCGGATCAGATCGCGGCTTTGGTTCAAAAAGAAGTAAATATTAAAAATAGCATACAAGCTCCTTATGGAAATTAGAAATATCGCCATTATCGCACACGTCGACCACGGAAAAACTACGCTCGTCGATAAAATGATTGAAGCTGGACAGGTAGTCAACGAACGCGACCGCATGACCGGAGAACTCATCATGGACAACAATGACCTTGAAAGAGAAAGAGGAATCACCATTGTATCAAAAAACGTATCTGTAACCTACAAAGGCACCAAGATTAACATCATTGACACACCGGGTCACGCCGACTTCGGTGGAGAAGTAGAACGCGTCTTGAACATGGCCGATGGTGTATGTTTATTAGTGGATGCTTTTGAAGGCCCAATGCCGCAAACGCGTTTTGTACTTGGTAAGGCTTTGTCAATGGGAATCAAACCATTGCTAGTGATCAATAAGGTGGACAAAGAAAACTGTACACCAGAAGAAGTTCACGAAAAAGTTTTCGACCTCATGTTTGAGCTCGACGCCAACGAAGAACAACTTGATTTTCCTACCATTTACGGTTCTGCGAAAAACGGTTGGATGTCTACAGATTGGAAACAACCTACAGACAGCATCACGCCTTTGCTTGATCAAATTCTCGAGTATTTTCCACCGCGTAAAATTGAAGACGGAAATACCCAAATGCTCATTACTTCACTAGACTTTTCGTCATATGTTGGTCGTATTGCCATTGGTCGTTTGTCTAGAGGTGTCTTGAAAGAAAATCAGCCGATTATCTTATCTAAATCAGATGGTCGTCAGGAAAAGCACCGTATCAAAGAAGTTTTTGTTTTTGAAGGTATTGAACGCGCCAAAGTAACTGAAGTTCAGGCGGGTGACCTCTGTGCTGTTACCGGTATTGAAGGTTTTGAAATTGGTGATTCTATCTGCGATGCTGAAAATCCTGAACCGCTACCTACCATTAAAATGGATGAGCCTACCATGAGTATGCTTTTCTCTATCAATGATTCACCGTTCTTCGGTAAAGAAGGAAAGTTCGTGACTTCGCGTCATATTGCTGACCGCTTAACAAAAGAACTCGAGAAAAACTTGGCTTTGCGTGTCAATGACACCGACAAAGCTGACAAATGGATGGTTTTTGGCCGTGGTGTCTTGCACTTATCGGTACTCATTGAAACCATGCGTCGTGAAGGTTATGAGTTACAAGTAGGGCAGCCACAGGTCATCATCAAAGAAATCGATGGTGTGAAGTGCGAACCAGTAGAAGAACTCACGATTGACCTACCTGAAGAGCATAGCGGAACAGCTGTTGAAGCCGTTACGCGTCGTCGTGGAGAAATGACAAACATGGTTCCTAAAGGTGAGCGAATGATCGTTACCTTCCAAATTCCTTCACGCGGTATCATTGGTCTAAGAAACTATTTGCTTACTCAAACAGCAGGTGAGGCCATCATGAACCACCGTTTCTTAGAATATCAGCCTTACAAAGGTGAAATTCCAGGTCGTCAAAATGGTTCTTTGATTTCTCTAGAACAAGGAACTTCCATTCCTTTCTCTTTGAACAACCTTCAAGAGCGCGGTAAGTTCTTTATTGCCCCTAACGAAGATATCTATGAAGGTCAAGTTATCGGTGAAAACTCAAGAGCAGGTGATCTTTGTGTGAATGTCACAAAAACCAAGAAACTCACAAACATGCGTGCTTCTGGTTCTGACGACAAAGTGCGTTTGGCTCCACCTAAAGTATTTAGCCTTGAAGAGTGTCTAGAGTACATTCAATCAGACGAATACGTCGAAGTAACTCCTAAAAATTTGCGCATCCGTAAAATCCTTTTGAAGGAAACAGATCGCAAACGTTCAGGTAAAGCGTAATATTTTTGCCATTTTTGCGTTCGCATAACGATGAAAAAGGCATTTATACTATTTAGCATCATGAGTTCGCTTTTGGTTTTTGGCCAGAAGCGAACTTTTTTTTCTAGGTCAGAGCTTGGTTTCACCGTAGGTCAAAGCTATTATCTCGGTGACCTCAATCCGTATCAGCAGTTCAAGCAAGCAAATCTTGCAGGTGGCCTCATTTATCGTTATAACTTCAATACGAGGCTCAATTTCAGAGCCAATTACCTTTACGGGAAGGTTGCTGCCGCAGACTCACTTTCTCCTTATCCACTTTTAGTAAATCGCAATTTAAGTTTTGAATCCAATTTACACGAAGTTGCAGCGGGGCTCGAATTCCATTTTACGCCTTTTCAGTTTGGCAGTAGTAGGTATCCAGCAACCGCATATTTTATTGCACAAGTGGGTGTTTTTCACATGAACCCCATGACCATGTATAACGGTGAGCTTGTAGCCTTGCAAACGATGGCCACTGAAGGTCAAGGTACAAGCATCGGAACGCGCAAGCCATACTCGTTGTATCAGCTGTGTGTGCCATTAGGTATGGGCTTGAAATTCAGTCTTGGTAAAATGGCCACCCTGAATTTAGACATGGCCATTCGCAAAACATTCACCGATTATTTAGATGATGTTGGCTCTGATTTTTATGTGGATCCGCAGGTGCTCGATGATGAGGTCTCCGCAACAGCTGCGGCTTTATCAAATCGGAGTCTTGACGGCAATCCTTTTGGGAAGCGCGGTACAAGTAGCACCAAAGATTGGTATGTTTACACAGGTGCAACACTCACTTTTCGCTTAGGAAAAGGTGGAGGTTGTTTTTATTAATTTATTCATCACAGAGCCATGAAATTTAGCCTTTTATTTGTTTCGATTTTAGTACTTTTTTCTTCTTGTCAATCAGAGGTTTGTAAATGTGCAGACCAATGGTATGAAATGACCGAAGCACTTAAAAAGGCCGATGAGCAAAAACAAGATATCGAACCCATCTTGAAAAAGTATGAGGCGGGTATTGAAAAATGTCGAGACATGGATGCTAAAATGACTCCGCAAGAAAAGGAAGAAATGATTTCAGAGTTAAAGACCTGTAGCTCTTATAAAAAACTGGGTGGGGTTACGCAGTAAACAGCGCGTTTACTTTTACACTTCTCCTAGCCTCAAACAAGCCATAAAAACTTCTTGATACGCGGCCCAGTGCTGGTAACCTGAAATGGTTTCATTGTGCCAAAGAAAACTAAAAGTTCCGCCAAAGAGCTGAACTTGGGCGTGTAAAAATTCAATTTCTTCTATAGCCTCTTGAGGGCTCAGGTTCAAATACTCTAATAGGGTGCCATCCATGTATGCAAATGGATGAATATGCAAGGCTGTTTTTTCATTTTTATTGAGGTCAAACCAACGAAAACTTCGGGCTGTCCCTGCTCTAAATCCGGTGGTCTCTGCATACCCCATGGTGTAGTCATGTGTGATGCCATTTTGTAACAGCATGTGATAAGTTTGGGGAACTTGAAGCAGCAAAAAGTGTTGTCGGTTGCTATTGGGTTGATAACCTGTAATTGCAGACAACCGCGCGCATTCTATTTGTAATTGTTGACCACTGTTTTGTGTTTGCGAGCTGGCATGAATGCCAATTTCAGCAAACTTGGCAATTTGTTTGATTTTGTCTTGTTGCGCCAAATTTAAGTGCGAAAGATTCTTGTCGAGTTTGCTGTAGTTGCCTAATAGCCAAAAAACTTTGGTCTCAGAATAGTGCTGTGCAATTTGTTCAATCCAATCAAAGGTGTCGTATGGATCTTGTTTAAGGCCCTTACGGACCTGTTGTCTGTCTTGTCTTCTGCTTTTTCTGCGATACACTAAATCTTTGAGGTCAGCGAGCTGGCTTCTGAGTTTATTTTTGTGTGCGTAGGCAAAAGTATTATCGATGTCAAAGGTTGGCTGAAAAGTATAACGCAGTGCGCGGGCGTTCAAGGTAGTGTTCCAATTTTGTTCTAAATAAGCGATGAAATCTAGGCTCCAAATTTCACAAATAGGCTGCCTAAGCCAGCCCTTTTTAAAAAGAATGGATGCTTTGGCTTCAAAGCGCTGAAGATGATCAGTTTGTATCGTGTTGTATTCTTCCATCCGACTCAGGACGTAAAAAATAGCTGCGAGTGGATCCGGTTGCTTGTCAAAACTCAAGCATTCAGCTTGGTGAAAGGTTTCCGTTTGAATTTCTCCTTTGAACAAGGTCTCTTCGAATAACAAACTTGCCGGTTTGAGTTGCAAACAGGCATCAAAATCGCGCGATGAATAATTGAGTTTGTGCCCTTGTGCAGCCATAAACTGGATGCCGTCATTGGTGATTTCGTAGGGGATTTTTCTTTCAGTGAAAACGAAATCTAAGGTGTAGAGCAGGCGCTCAGTGATATATTCAACGTAGATCAGCACTAGAGTTCAGCTAATATTTTTTCGCAAATGAAATGAGCGGCTTGTCCGTTGCCAAACAGTTCAGGATAAGCGCAGTGGTGGTTTTCTGAGAATTGAGCGAAAGCTTTTAAAATTTGATTTTTATGCGCTCCAGTCAGGATGGCTGCACCGGCCTCGACAATTTCCACCCACTCAGTTTGCTCGCGAAGAATGATGCAAGGTTTCTCAAAGAAATAAGCTTCTTTTTGTAAGCCTCCACTGTCTGTAATGATGAGTTTTGCATTTTTTTCAAGTGCAATGATGTCTAAAAAGCCAGCTGGTTCAATGAGTAGTAATTTTTCCTCTTGTTCAATTTGCTGTATCAGCGTAGCTGGAAGCAAGGCTTGCATTTTATTTTTAGTTCGAGGATGAATCGGTAGTACAATTGTGTGCTGAGATTCAGTAATGATTGTCAATAAGGCTTCAAAAATTTCTAGGAGAGCCTGCGGTTCATCGGTATTGCTGTCGCGATGAATGGTACACAAAATAAAGTGCTGATCGACCAAACCTAATTTTTGCAACAAGTCAGATTTTTGCTCACTGACGCTAGAAAAATACAAACTGTTGTCGTACATCACATCGCCACAATGGTAAACATGCGGATGATCAATATCGGCTTTTCCTTTGTTTTCAAGTGAAAAGCCTTCGTTTTTAAGGTTGTCGAGCCCTGCTTGGGTCGGAACAAACAATAAAGTGCTCATGTGGTCACAACTAATCCGATTCAGTTCTTCAGGCATCGCTTTATTAAAGCTTCTGAGACCAGCCTCAATGTGTACCACTGGTATATGAATTTTAGCCGCGGCTAATGCACCAGCAATCGTTGAATTGGTATCGCCATAGACCACTACAGCAGCGGGTTTTTCTGCAAGCATTAATGCTTCAAGACCTTCTAACATGGCTGCAGTCATTTTGCCGTGGCTTCCACTGCCAACTGCCAGGTTGTAATTGGGTTTTGGAATCCCGAGTTCTTCGAAGAACACTGCTGACATGTTTTCATCGTAATGTTGGCCCGTATGGATCAAGATTTCTTCAAGCTCTTCGGCAAAAGATGTTTTGATGGCTCTGGATAGGGCTGCCGCTTTGATGATTTGCGGGCGTGCACCAATGATTGTGAGGATTCTTTTTTTTGACATGTTAGAGGAGGCCTTCATCGGCGAAGCTAAAATAGCCATTATCTGTGAAAATCAGGTGATCGAGCAGTTTCATATCGATGAGCGCAGCAAAATTCTTGATGTCTTTAGTGAGTGTTTTGTCTTGTTCGCTTGGTTGCAATTGTCCGCTTGGATGGTTGTGGCAAAGAATAATGCCACATGCTGCGCAGCGCAAGGCATACTGAAAAATTCGTTTGGCATCGGCAATGGTGCTGTGTCTACCGCCCACACTCAGTTGATTGATTTCAATGATTTCATTGGAAAAACTGAGGTATAATACGAAGAACTGTTCATGATCGAGGTCACTAAGTTTGGGTTGTAAAAGCTCATAGACATCTTTAGATTTTTTAATCTGATTGCGTTTTTTTACTTCTGAGGCCCGATAGCGTCTGCTAAGTTCAAAGGCGCCCACAATTTTGTGGGCTGTGCTTAAATCTAGCCCGTATATTTCCAGTAGATCCCAGGTGCTGCTTTTGGCCAATGTGCGCCAGTCTTTTTGGTGCCAGCGCCAAGCTCTTTCCAATATTGCTTCCTGTTTTGATTTTTCGAAAGATGTTCCACAAACAAGTTGTAAGAGTTCAGGGTCACTGAGCTGTGTGATATCGATGTTTTGTTTCATTTTCAAAAAACGGAAATCAGCGCTTGCTATTCTCAGGGTGGATAACTTTTTTCTGTACCGACTTTTTTTATCTTTGTGTCATGTCGAAAAAGTCGAAAAACCTTCAAAATGTGGTCTATAGTACCAATCCTAATTTTGCTTACGAATATGAGCAAGAACAAGACCAGGACACACTTCCGCCACAACAGCAAAAGCTCTATGTGAGTCTTGATCGCAAGCAAAGGGCTGGAAAAGAAGTGACCTTAATTGAAGGTTTTGTAGGGGCCGAAGATGACCTCAAAGATCTCGGGAAAATACTGAAAAGTAAATGCGGAGTTGGCGGAAGCGTCAAAGACAACGAAATCCTGATTCAAGGTAATTTCAAGCAAAAGATATTTGAGCTCTTGCTCAAAGAAGGTTTTTCGCAAACCAAACAAAAGGGTTAATATTAGAAGTCATAAAAAAAGCGGCTCAAAGAGCCGCTTTTTCGGTACGGCTGGGGTGGGCCAACCGAACCATAACCTAACTATAAACTACTACACTGAGCTTTTAACAAATACGATGCCAAACTCAAAAAGGAGTGGTGTATTTGAATAAAAAATTAGTTTTTAATCAATTTAGTTCTTTTATTACCTGCCTCAATCATGTAAATGCCAGCGTTAAGACTATCAAGATCAATTGAGTCTCCGGGTTGTATAACACGCTCTAACAAGAGTTTGCCATTTAAATCAGTAACACGAACACTGGTTGGTTGCTCAAGTGAAACCCTGATTTCATCTGTTGCCGGATTTGGATAAATTACTAATTGGTTTTCTAATTCGTTGATACCATCTATCCACATATTGATATTAAACGTTGTATTGGTGATGATTGGGCTATTCCAGTCAAAATAAATGTAGGCCGTGTTTTCAATTGTTGAATTGATTGGATTATTTGGCAATTCTGTAATGCGGTAAGTAAGATGCCCGTGGCTTTGCGCTTCATTGGTTGTAGAGTCTGGTAACCAAATTTGCGGAAATTCGAAGCGATAAATACCGTTGCCCAAGTTCACCACTTGCATATTGTGCGAGGCTTCGATTAAGGTAAAACTGTTCCAATCAAGTGCTGTATCAAGCGTATCTATGATGTAGATATTTTGCGCAGGGGCAGTTCCGGTATTTTGAAAACGGATGGTGTAGGTGAGTGCGTCGTCAACAAAAGCATCGAGGTAGCCCAGCGGGAAGTTATCGTTTTGATAATCAGTGCATGCATTTTTGTCATTTGGGTCATAACTATTGCCAAGAATTTGTAAAAGGTTTCCTGCGTTATTATAAGTACCACAGTCTGATATGCTACCTGTTGGAGCTATGCTTGAGCTAAAGTAGTGCTGCGCACCATTGATCAGGCCGCCAGGTACATTGAACTGAATGACATCATAATTGGTAAAATTGCTACTTGAGCTAGACAAATTCCATGTAATTGTATTACCAGAAATGGTGTAATTTGAATTTTGAATAGAGGCAAGAATGGGGCTCACACCAACAGGAAATGTCATGCTCAGCGTGTAGTTGCCTGCGGCACTTGGTCCATAGCTTCCCCAATTTAATTTAATGTAAGCAACACTATTTTGGTAATAGCCAATCCATGGGGTTACACTTGTCCAGAGGTC
Source organism: uncultured Lishizhenia sp. (assembly GCA_964590425.1). Taxonomy (GTDB): domain Bacteria; phylum Bacteroidota; class Bacteroidia; order Flavobacteriales_D; family Crocinitomicaceae; genus UBA952. Next base: position 9,303 of record CAZPWB010000056.1, read on the forward strand.
TGCACAACTTGTAGTTCCGCCACAGTTGATGGGTAACATGCCTGGTTGAAGTTGAGGAGAGTTGAATCCTTGTAACGTAACGTAGGAGGAAGGTACTGAATAACCATTATAAGTGAGCCATGTTGGGCTAACCTGAGCAAGGATGAAATTACTTGTACTGTTAAATGGCCCACAATAAGAAAAATAACCTGTGGAATCTGTGTATACGGTAACACTTGTGTTAGAATTGGGCTGAACGAAAAGTTGAACAGCAGCGCCAATTAGTGGTGATTCTCCCGGGTTCATGACACCGTTTGCGTTGGCATCACAATAAACAAAGCCGCCATAGCAAAAAGTTGGCGAGACATACCCTCCACAACTTAGCGGAAAATTAATGGTAGAAGGTGGTATTCCGCTATTACAAGGTGTCCCGGTAATATAATTGATATTGCTTCCGTTGTTATTGAGGATACTATACCCTTGCTGATTCAGCCAGTTATTATTTAATGATAAAGTAAAGGTGTCATTGGCAGCACCAGTATAGGTGAGGTAGTAATGGCCAGTTGCATCAGAATAAGTCAGTATACCGTTTACAGAAACAGGTGCATTGGCGATAGGTGTTTCTCCGTTATCTAACACGCCGTTGTCGTTGGCATCGCAATAGACCTGCCCAGTGGCACACAAAGACTGAACACCTTGCGCACAAATGAGGGTAAATTGAAAAGTTGTTAGCCCTGAAATTGGTAAATTAAAGGTTGTTGCGGGTACAGCACTTTGAACTTGATAGCCGTTAGCTAGCAGCCACTGTTGGCTAATTTGCAGCGAATAATTGCCGATAAGCACATTGTTGAATTGTAAAATATTGCTGCTTGCCGGGCTGCCATTGTACTGTTGTCCGTTGTTGCCAATCAATTCAAAAGGCACATTAGCAAGGGTTTGCTCTACAGTGCCGTTGTTGTCACAATCAAGACCTACAAATGTGTAGGCATAAAAATTACAAGCACCTACTGAATAAGAGATACTATCATAAGCGAAGGTTTGATTGGCTGGATTGTAAACTGTGGTTGTGATGAGGTAAGTTCCGGGTGCATTATAAGTATGCGACAACGGCGGATTCATAGAAATATTGGTTCCGAATGTTGAAGTTCCACCTCCTGAATTACTTGTATTGCCATCGCCCCAATTGACCACTGCCTGAAACTGAAAGCCATTGAAGTTATTTCCGGTGATCACGTAGGGTAAATCATAGCCCTGGACTGTTGCTGTACTCGGGGTTACTGCTGAAAAACCAATGGTAACTATTGAGTCACAGCTGGCTAGCGAAGTGTTTAAACTGAGGCTAAGCCCATTGATAGCAAAACCAGTTACTTGAGCGTCTAACTTAGATGTGGAGAATACAAAAGCTAGGATGAAAAGAAAATACAAATGCTTCATATAAACAAATTTAATACATGACGAAAGGAAGCAAGAAGCGGTTGCTTTGATTCTAACTTACTTTATTAACTTTGTTTTCTATGGCAACCATTGATCGTTTGCGCTTAACGCCTTTTGGAAATCTTGAATTACTTGCCAAGCAAGTGGTGGAAGGTTTTATCACAGGTATGCACAAAAGCCCCTTTCATGGCTTCTCGGTTGAATTTGCTGAACATCGTTTGTACAACCCCGGTGAATCAACGAGAAACATTGATTGGCGTCTTTTTGGCCGCACCGATAAGTTGTTTTCAAAGAAATATGAAGAGGAAACCAACTTGCGCTGCCAAATTGTTTTGGATGGCTCAAGCTCTATGTATTTCCCTAAGGAAGCACAAAATAAACTTGAGTTTTCCATATATGCTGCAGCAAGCCTCATAGAGCTTTTAAAAAGACAGCGCGATGCCGTTGGCCTCAGTATTTTTGACGAAACATTGGCCCTGCATACCGCTGCTAAATCATCGTTGACGCATCATCGCTTTTTATATAGTGAGCTCGAAAAAAGATTGCATGTATACCAACCCTCAGAAAAAAAGCAAACCAATACAGCTCAGGCCCTTCACGATATTGCAGAATTGGCTCATCAACGAAGCATGGTCTTGATTTTTTCTGATTTACTCGATGATCCTGCAAATACTGAAGCATTATTTGATGCTTTAATGCACTTGAAACACAACAAGCACGAGGTTATTTTATTTCATGTGTTTAATGAAGCGCTTGAACAAAACTTTGACCTCGAAGATCGCCCGTATCAGTTGGTAGATATGGAAACCGGCGAAACGCTAAGACTCAGGCCAGCTGAAATCAGAGAGAAGTACCAAAAGGCCTTAAGTGCGTACTTTAAAAATATAGAAATGCGCTGCTTAAATCACGGCATTGATTTGGTCAAAGCGCCAATCGAAGCAGGCTATGACAACATACTTTTGCAGTATTTACTGAAGCGTCAGAAGCTTTATTGAGTCTTTTCATTTATTGCACAATAATGCGTTTTGAAGTATGATTTTGCTTGCTACTAATTTGTAATTGGTAAAAGCCATTGCTGAATGCAGCCGTAGAAATCTTTACAGAAGTGCTGTTCGGAAATAGCGTTTGAATGGTTTTGCCTGTTGCATCTTGAATGTCAATGCGGTCAATGGTTTCAAGGGCATCGAGACGCAACTCGTCAGCACAAGGGTTAGGCCCCATTTCCAGCGAGAAATCAGCAATACTCGTGTTACTCGCTGCTGGGTTCGGGCGATACGCTGCCGCTTCATAACAATCGCTCTGAGAGCGGAACATATCAAAGTAGTAATCATTGGGGATGGTGACACTTGAAACGATAGAACCATCAACGAGTGAAAGTCCTAATAGGGTAATTCCTGCAGCGAGGCTGGTTTCGAAATAATAAATGCCATTTACCGGATCTATTGTGGCTGCATTCAAAACATAATTGTCCAGGTTGAGAAGGGTAGGAAGCGGAGTAACAACTCCGGTTGTGACATCAATTTTACCTAAGCATTTGACACCATTTTGCATGATCAGGCCGTACATGGTGGTATCCGCACAACTATATGCAAAATTGTCAAAGCTATTGCCGCCGGAAGGAATGGTAATTTGAGGATTTGAAAAGATAGTGCCGTTGTAAAGGTCTAGACCGCGTAAATTACCTTGTGTTATAAAATAATATACCATGAGGTGCGGATTGATTACAGCGCCTGCCATTGTATAACTTGTAGCAATAGAGCTCGGTGAGACTAAACTGACAGCGCCAGTTGATAAATCACAGGTTGCCAGACGCATGTCACCGCTATAGTTTCCGGTTGTTGGATTGTACACAACCTGAGAATAGAGTCCGTACATCGTGGAATCAGCTGTATTGAATCGAAAGTTATTGAAATCTCCAAAGGTGTTTGGAAGCGTTACAGTAACATCTGACAGAATACTGCCATCGAGCAAGGATATACTTAACCAAGAATCTTCGTCTTGGTAACTGTAACTTAAGTCATAGGGATTTAAAGAAACGCCCGTCGTATTAATTGTAGTACTCAGACTTGCGTTGCCAATAGGAGTTACGAGCCCAGTAACTGGATCAAGAGAAACAAATGCAACATTCGGAGGGGTCATTTGTCGGTAAAGACCAAAAATGGTATTGCTCATTTGAGCAGATGCACTCAAGAAAGTAAAGACAAATGAACAAAGCAAAAAAGTGCAATTTTTTCTCATGATTTTGGGTTTACATTAACTACCGCAATACAAACACCCATCATCGTCATCTTGTTCAGGATGTGACTCAATTTCAGGATTTAACTGCTTTTTAAGCTCATAGATTTTTTGCTGTGTTTCGATGTCAGCGAAGAGGTCTCCGGTGAGTTGCGCTTTGAGCGCTGAAATTTGTTGTTCGATTTGTTCCATGTCACTAAGTTAAAAAAAACTCTTATTCAGCAATCCGCTTTGACTTGACAAGCATCCCGTTATTATATTGTACCTTTGCAGTTAAATTCAATTATGGCACACAAATCCGGATTTGTTAATATCGTCGGTTCTCCAAATGTCGGGAAGTCTACACTCATGAATCAACTCGTTGGTGAAAAACTTTCAATTGTTAGTTCAAAAGCGCAAACAACCCGTCACCGTATTTTAGGTATTGTCAATGATGAAGATTATCAAATCGTCTTCTCGGATACGCCTGGGGTGGTCAATGCAGCCTACAAATTGCATGAAAACATGATGGAATATG
>CAZPWB010000057.1:0-13284 GCA_964590425.1 uncultured Lishizhenia sp.
AAATTAATGCTTTTTAATTGAAGCTCAGTTTAAACCCTTATTTTTTTGTTCGATGTATCAATTCTTGTGCCAAGTATTTGGCAGTGTAAGAAATGGTTGTGCCTTTTTTAATCAATTGTTCAGGACTCCCTGCACACACTACCTGACCTCCTCGATGCCCACCCTCAGGTCCAATATCGATGATATAGTCGGCTGCTTTAATCATATCGAGGTTGTGTTCAATGACCAAAACCGTGTTGCCTTCATCGACCAATCTTTGCAAAACAGCCAGGAGCATGTTGATGTCTTCGAAATGCAAACCAGTTGAAGGTTCATCTAAGATGTAAATGGTTTTTCCGGTGGCTTTTTTGGCTAATTCAGCGGCCAATTTGATGCGCTGAGCTTCACCGCCCGAAAGTGTGGTAGAAGATTGCCCAAGCTGGATATATCCTAAACCGACTTCTTTTAGGGTGAGGAGGACGCGATAAATTTTTGGATGATTTTCAAAAAAGTCTACGGCTTCATTGATCGTCATTTGTAATACATCGGCAATGCTTTTTCCTTTGTACTTGACTTCTAGCGTTTCGTTATTGTATCTTTTCCCGTTGCAGGTTTCACACAAGACATAGACATCGGGTAAAAAGTTCATTTCAATGAGTCGCATGCCACCTCCATTGCATGTTTCACATTTTCCGCCAGCAACATTGAAGGAAAAACGCCCCGCTTTGTAACCTCTAATTTGTGCTTCAGGCATTGCAGCAAAAAGACTGCGTATTTCGTCAAAGACTTTAGTGTAGGTGACGGGGTTTGACCTTGGCGTACGTCCAATTGGGCTTTGGTCAATTTCGATGACTTTATCTAAATACTCAAGGCCTTTAATGGTTTTGTACGAAAGTGGGGTGCGGATTTCATCATAAAAATGATTCATCAGGATGGGGTAAAGCGTCTGATTGATCAAGCTCGATTTACCACTACCACTCACACCGGTAACAAAAGTAAAGGTGCCAAGAGGAATTTTGATGTTGCAATTTTGAAGGTTGTGCCCTGTGGCACCCAGGAGCTCTAAAAAGTTGCCGTTTCCGGTTCGTCGTACTTTTGGTGTAGTCAGCTGAAGGTCTCCGTTTAAGTAACTAGCCGTTGTGGTTTTCGCCTTGAGCATTTCAGGGTAAGTGCCTGCAAAAACAATTTCTCCACCGTGCTTTCCCGCACCTGGCCCAATATCTACTATATAATCGGCGGCTTCCATCATTTCTTTATCGTGCTCAACGACTAAAACCGTATTGCCTAAGTCTCTGAGTTTGGTGAGCGAAGCAATCAATTTAGTGTTATCTCTTTGATGCAAACCAATGGATGGTTCATCGAGGATATACAAGACGTTGAGTAGTTCTGTTCCAATTTGAGTAGCCAATCTGATGCGCTGAGCTTCCCCTCCAGAAAGTGTTTTTGCACTGCGGTTCATGGTGAGGTAGTCAAGACCAACTTCGAGTACAAATCCCAAACGTGCATTGATTTCCTTTATAATTTCTTTGCCAATAATAAGCGCTTGTTCGTCAAGAATTTGAGGTAAAGTGCCACACCAATCATACAAACTTTGAAGATCAAGTTGACCAAGGTCACCGATATGCTTGTCTCCAATTTTAAAATTGAGCGCTTCCTTTCTTAAGCGAAAACCGTTGCAGGTCGGGCAGGTTTTTTTCTGCATGAAACTTTGGGCCCAGCGTTGTATTGCTGTGCTTGAATCATCAGCATGTCTACCCATGAAATGTATGAGTCCTTCAAAGCGTTCTTGAGTTACCTCTGGCCCCAATTCCATGTCTTCGTTGCCGTAGAGTAAAAGGTCAATCAAGGCCTCGTCAAAATCTGCGATAGGTGTATTAAGCGTAAATTGCTCGGTATTCAGGATGCGCTCAATTTTATCAAAAATCCAGGATTTCTTGTAGTCGCCTAATGGAGCCAAACCACCTTTTTTAATGGATAAATTCGGATTTGGAATGATTTTATCGCGGTCCATCTCGCTGACTTCGCCCAGGCCTTTGCAACTAGGGCAAGCACCGTAAGGCGAATTAAAAGAAAACAGACTGGGTTCCGGTTCTGGGTAACTAATGCCTGTGCTAGGGCACATTAATGAGCGGCTGTAATGACGAATCTGATTGCTGTCTAGGTCGAGAACCATGAGGCTGCCATCTCCAAGTTTCATACAAGTGGTGACTGTTTCGTAACAACGGCGCTCATCAACCTCGCCCGCCACAAAACGATCCACTACAATTTCGATGTCGTGGATTTTATAGCGGTCAAGCTTGAGTCCTTTTTGAATTTCATGTATTTCGCCATCTATCCGCACGCGCAAGTATCCTAAGCGCTGTATTTGTTCAAAAAGTTCGCGATAATGCCCTTTTCTACCGCGCACTTTTGGAGCCAAAAGTGCCACGCGTTTTCCTGCAAAGTCTTGTTGAATGAGTGTGGCAATGGTTTCATCACTATACTTGACCATCGCTTCGCCACTTAAATAAGAGTAGGCAGTAGCGGTTCGGGCATAAAGGAGGCGAAAGAAGTCATAGAGTTCAGTAATGGTGCCAACCGTTGATCTAGGTGAGCGCCCTACAGTTTTTTGCTCAATAGAAATAACGGGGCTCAGCCCATCTATTTTATCGACGTCAGGTCTTTCCAAACCGCCAATAAACTGCCGCGCATAGGCTGAAAAAGTATCGAGGTAACGGCGCTGTCCTTCTGCAAAGATGGTGTCAAAAGCTAAAGAAGATTTGCCGCTACCGCTCAGCCCCGTAAAAACCACTAATTGGTGTCGAGGAATGCTCAAGTGCACATCTTTAAGATTGTGTTCTCGGGCGCCTTGAACAATAATGTGGGTATTTGGTGCTGCTTTTGAGCTAGACATACGTTTTGAATTACGGGCGTAAAATTAATTTAAATTTGCGGATGCGCTTTTATACTTGTTTACTGGTCAGTTTAGTTTTGAGCGCGCATTTTTATGCGCAAAATTCAGTGCAAAAGGCGCTACTACAATTACAGCAAGACCCTAGTTTAAAAGGAAGTCAGTGGAGTATCTGTGCTTATAATACACAAACAAAAGACACGATTGTTTCGTGGAATCCGGATCTTGCTTTGCCGGGTGCTTCAATTACTAAATTGTTTAGTACGGCTGCAGCACTCGAGATTTTAGGTGCTGACAATCAAGTTCGGACGCAAATTTTTATGGAGGGAACCCTTGATGCCAATGGAGTACTTCACGGCAACATTTGGGTCAAAGGCGCAGGAGACGTCAGTTTAGGCTCTCGGTATTTTCAAACACCCGGGACTGAATTACAATTTTTAGACGCATGGGTTTCTGCGATTAGCAAAGCAGGCATTAAATACATAACAGGATCAGTAATTACCGATGCAGCATCTTTTGGTTATGAAACTTGCCCGCTTGGTTGGGAGCGAGCCGACATGGGTAATTATTATGGATGTGGTGCCTACGGTTTGAATTTTTACGACAACACTTTAAAATTGGGTTTTAAAACAGGACCTGCAGGTAGGCCAATTCAACTCAATTCAGTATTCCCAAATGACATTCATTATAAATTGAGCATCGAAGCCAAGTCTGCGGCTATTACTGATGACCAAAGTTATGTGAATGGCATTCCTTTTGATGACGAAAGAAAAATCACGGGTTATTTACCTGCCAATCAGGCAAATTTCATTGTAAAAGCCAGTATGCCCGATCCGGAAAGATTATTAGCGCAGTTGCTTTATGAAAAACTCCAGCAAAGTGGCATACGGGTCGATGATGGGGGTAGGTCAAAAAGATTTTATCCGGAAGCGCCGACTTATTCAACTTTTCAATTGATACATGAACATATTGGCGAGCCAACTTCGAAAGTGGTTTATTGGACCAATCAGCGCAGCGTTAATTTGTATGCAGAAGGTCTTTTGCGTCAGGTTGGCTACAAATACTTTGGCTTAGGTTCCTATGAAAACGGCCTTAAAGTGCTTGATAGCCTGAATCAAAGTTGGGGAGTTGGAACGGTAAACATTGTAGATGGCAGTGGCTTGTCCAAAGAGAATCGGATCAGTGCCAGGCAGTTTGTTCATTTATTAATTGCCCAGAAAGAACAAGCATATTTTGAAACCTACTATAAAAGTCTGCCAATAGCCGGAGAAAGCGGAACTGTAAAATCGCTTTGTGCAGGGCAAATAGGGTCAGGAAAAATACATGCCAAAAGTGGTAGTATCAAAGGAATTAAGGCCTATTCGGGCTACATAGAAACGCTAGACGGGCAACAAATAGCTTTTGCCATCATTGCCAATGCGTCCGGTTTATCAGGAGCCAATCTTAGTAAAAAAATGGAGCCTTTGCTCAATGCATTGGTTAGCCCTTCAACTCAACCTGAATAATTTCTTGCCAAAAATCGGTAATACTGATGTCTGCAGCCGCCAACATCTGCGGAACAATACTCGCTGGAGAAAAACCTGGTGTAGTATTGACTTCTATGACAAAGGGTTCTTGCCCAACTAACATGAAGTCGATGCGCGCAATAGCTTTTAAGCCCAATAGGTCATAAATTCTTTTGGCGGCATCTTGAACTTTATCACGCAAGGCATCTTCAACTCTGGCCGGGGTAATTTCTTGTGACTTTCCGCTGTACTTCGCTTCATAGTCAAAGAATTCGGTTTCAGAAACTATTTCAGTAAGCGGTAAGGCCACCAATCCTTTAGTGCTGCGATAAACACCACACGTGACTTCCAATCCATCTAAAAATGATTCAAGCACTACGCGTTTTCCTTCTTTGAAAGCGAGCTCAAGTGCAGGCGTAAGTTCTGCTGCCGTTTTAACTTTTGAAATCCCATAACTTGACCCTGAATCTGCAGGTTTTACAAAAATGGGCAAGCCTAATTCTTCGATGAGCGCTTGATTCGATACCTGAGTTTGTTCAGTTAAGATTTCAGACTTAGCGACCTTAAATCCAAACCCTTTTAAAAATTGATTGCAATACCATTTGTCAAACGAAAGAGCAGAAGCCAGTACACCAGAATTGAGGTATGGAATGCCCATCATGTCTAGGTAGGCTTGAATTTTGCCATTTTCCCCTGGATCACCGTGAGTGTAAATGAGTGCTGCATCGATTCCTTCCGAAAGGCCGTTAGCAGTATAACTTGCTGAATTGAGGTCGAACAAAACTGTTCCATTTTCAGTCTGCACCTCCCAGCCGTCTTTTTGAACAATAATTAAAACGCAGTCATAATTTTTTGGAAAATGAGCGCTGATAGTTTTTGCACTTTTTAGAGAGATGTCAAACTCGGAGGAAAAACCGCCGCAAAATAGGCCGATGCGCTTCATGTCAAGAATTTGAGCCAAAATTATCTAAAATTGGTAATTTCGCAGCATGAGGCCTTTGTATTTTATTTTTTGGTTATGCTTAGGATTTAGCTTTCGCTTATTTTTTAGAAGAGTGGTGCAGGTCAGGCCAAGCAAAACGCGTTTTGGTCGTACAATATTTGTCAGTAACCACCCATCCGCATTTCTCGACCCAATTGTGATTGCCAGATTGCGCAAACCGGTCATTTATTTCATGACGCGTTCGGATGTTTTTAACAAATTCACACGCCCACTTTTTTGGTTGGCACACATGCTACCTATTTATCGTCAGAAAGACGGCGGAAATTCGCAAGAAAAAAATCAAAAAGTATTCAAAAAGGCTACGCAAGCACTTGCCAGAAATCGGAACTTACTTGTTTTTGGAGAGGGAATAACAGATGATATTTTTGAAAGGAGACTAAAACCTATTAAAAAGGGTGCTATTCGAATTGGTTTTACAGCGTTAGAAACCCTAGACTGGTCTGTAGAAATCAAAGTTCAAGGCCTCGGAATCAACTATACAAATCCAGGTGTATTGCGTAGCGATGTCTTGATTTCAGGCGCTGAACCTCTTGTTTTAAACGACTACAAGGAGGCTTATCTTGAAAATCCAAGCAAAGTCATTACAGAACTTAATAGAGAGCTAGAACTTCGAATGCAAGCTCAGATTACCCATGTGCAATCTGATGATGATGTCATTTTACATGAGCGCATCATGATGCTTACTCGCAAGGGAATGAATGTGCACTGCTACGATTCAAATCTAACTTTGAACGAGCGTTGGCAATATTCTCAAGAGCTAGCTGAAAAACTAAATGAAGGAAGCTTGGCGCAATCCTCAAATTGGGAGGAACTCAAAGCGTCAGTGCAAGCATATTTTTTAGCACTTGACCGTCAAAAACTAACTGAGGCTGCTGTCTATAATTATGCTATTGATGCCACTTGGAGCCGAAGAAATGCTTTTCAAGTAATAGCGTGGTTCCCAATGTTTTTCTTGGGGCTCTTTCATATTGCTTTGCCATATTTGCTTGTTAAACGCTTTGTAGAAAAGACATTCAAAAGACCTGTGTTTTGGACTGGTGCAAAAATGGGAATGCTCTTGGTTCTATTGCCAATTTGGAATTTAATATTACTTGGTATCGCTTCGTGTTTTATCGATTTAAATTGGCTGATCTGGATCAGTTACTTTGTCTTTTTAAACATGGTGGCACATGGCTTTCACCGTTTTATCTCGGCCTTTGCCGCACAAAAAAAATCGTCCGGATTGGACGCACAAAAACTAAATGAACTTGTTATTCATAGGTCGGCTCTTTTGAAGCTACTTAAGGAAATCGGACTCTAAAAATGGAAGAAAGCACTAGAATTAAAAAACCGAAGTGGTTACGCGTCAAGTTGCCAACTGGTGAGAATTACAGAAAAGTCCGCGGACTTGTAGATCAGCACAATCTGCATACCATTTGCGAATCAGGTAGTTGCCCAAACATGGGTGAATGCTGGGGCGAGGGTACAGCAACATTCATGATTTTAGGTAACATTTGCACCCGCTCTTGTGGCTTTTGTGGCGTGCAAACTGGCAAGCCCGATGCAGTCGATATTTACGAGCCAGGAAAAGTGGCTAATTCGGTCAAAATCATGGGTGTAAAGCACGCTGTTATTACATCAGTAGACCGCGATGACCTCAAAGATGGCGGTTCTGAAATTTGGGCGCAAACAATTCGTGCCATTCGTCAACAAAGCCCTGGAACAACACTTGAAACGCTCATTCCTGATTTTGCGGGTAACTGGGAAAACCTTCAGGTTTTGATCAATGCCGCTCCAGAAATTGTTTCTCATAATCTCGAGACCGTCAGAAGACTCACCAAACAAGTGCGCATACAAGCCAAATATGACCGAAGTTTAGAACTTTTGTTCCGACTTAAAAAAGGAGGCATGCGTACGAAGTCTGGTGTGATGCTTGGTCTTGGAGAAACGCAAGAGGAGGTCATTGAAACGATGCAAGATTTGCGCGCCGTTCAAGTTGACATTTTAACCTTGGGGCAATATCTGCAACCAACACCAAAGCATTTACCCGTGGCTGAATTTATTGAACCCGCTCAGTTTGATCACTATAAAAAACTTGGTCTCGAAATGGGTTTTAGGTATGTCGAAAGCGGGCCATTGGTTCGTTCCTCTTATCATGCTGAGAAACATTTGTTTGATTGAAAGAAATTTCAATTAAGAGCCTAACAAAAATTTATTAAAAAAAATGTGCTTAACGTCATCAGATTGACGGTTTATTAAGAGAATATTTCTTAATTTGGCACACTAAACTTGTACCATAAATAAATTATCTATGAATAAGAAGGTCTATGTATTTGGTTCTGTGGTGTTTGCAGGTGCTTTGGCGCTGGCTTTTGCAGTTAATCAATTCTTGCCTAAAACGGCATTCTATCGTCAGGCAAACTTATCAGTTTTGAAAGAAAGTTCTTCTGACGATGCAATGGCATGGCTCAAAGCACGTTATGTTGATGTAACTACCGGGCAACCTGTATCAAATGAAACGCTCATTCAGATCGAAAAAGAAATTCGCAAAATGAGTAAGTCTAAAACTGTTGTTTTTGAATCATTAGGCCCTGACAACATCGGTGGTCGTACTCGCGCTATATGCATCGATCGTACCAACATTAACCGTTTGTGGGCTGGTGGTGTTTCAGGTGGTCTTTTTGTTTCAACCAACAAAGGAAACTATTGGGAGCGCGTAACCACGTATTTTGATGCCGGTGCAAATCCATTTATTTCTAGCATGACCATGACTCCAGATAACACCCTTTATGTGGCAACTGGTTCTAATGACGAAGGTTGGGGCGGTAATGGTGTTTGGTACACAACAGATTTTGGCGCAACCTGGGATAAAGTTCCCGGTACTACAAATTGTACAGAGATCGCAAGCACAAATGTTGATAACTACGTATGGTTAGCTACTCCAGCAGGTCTCAAAAAATGGCAACTTGGTGATGCCGCCATGACTTCAGTTCAAGGTGCTGCGGGTGGTTGTTTTGCATTACAAGTATCTAACAATGCTCAAGTTATTGTTGCTGCGTACGGAGCCAACAAAACCTATGTATCTACAGATGGTGGTTTAAGTTTTGAAGACAAATCAGGTTCTATGTCCAACAACTTGGTTCCAACCGGTGCAGCACGCATTGAATACGCTATTTCTCCAACGTTAAACTCAGCTGGTAACTATTCTTTGTATGCCACCAGAACCAATTCTAATTTGCTTTCAATGCATGTGTCTCATGACAACGGTGCAACCTGGACACAATTTGTAGGCGCATCTGGTCCACCAAATGAATTTGATATCTACAGAAACCAAGGTACTTACAACAGTATTCTATCCGTTGACCCAACAGATCCTGAGCGCCTTTTAATTGGTGGTATCGATGTTTGGGAATGGAAACAAACGGTAAACAACCCGCCATCTGGTGGTTTTGAAAAAATCTCTTTGTGGTTTGTGAATCCAAGTTCACCAACTTATGTGCACGCAGACAACCACGAAATGAAATGGGACAACAACAATCGTCTTTATGTAGGAAATGACGGCGGTATTGGTATTACCCTTGACAAAGGTCAAAGCTGGTATCCAGCCAACCGCGGTTATAACGTTACACAATTCTACGGAATCGCATTTGACGCTGCAGGTCGTGTAATGGGTGGTACGCAAGATAACGGTACACTCTACAATGACTACAGTTTGTCTACCTATCATGAGTTCCTTCAAGTAGGCGGTGGTGATGGTTTTGAATGTGAAATTTCATTCTTTAACCCGAACGTCATGTTCTCCTCAATTTATTACAACACAATTTCTCGCTCTGGCGACCGTGGTGTTAACTTCACAAACTTCTCACCTAACTTACCAGGAACCTATGACCCACCAGGGTCAGACGGTAGTTCATATCACCCTTTTCACACTGAGTTATTCTTAGCTGAAAACTACGACCAAAACTCTAAAGATTCAGTGACTTACGTACCAACCAAGAATTATCCTGCTGGCACCGTTCTTCGTGTTCCTTCGCTTGCTTCTGGTGACACCATCAACTATGAAACACCAACTGCTTTGTATTTTGATGATACCCTCTATTGGGATCCTTCATTAACATCAAATGGTGTAAACTACGGTATCAATAATGCCACAGGAGAAACGGTAGAAATGGGTACCGATACCATGATTTTTAACGTTGCATGGGATACACTCCGTATCCAAGACCCATTCCAATCTTGGTTCTTAGTTTATGTAAATGCCAATGGAGGTGAGCTTTGGGGGACACGTAACGCAGCACGTTTCTCGGTAACAAATCCAGGTTGGGTATGTGTAGCTAAAGGTATTGGCGGCGGTTTGTTTAACTCTGTAGACGTTGAGTTCTCAAGAGATTTAAATCATTGCTACATCAGTGCAGGAAACGGTGTTTGGCGTTTAGACGGCCTAGGTTCAGTTTACACAAGTGATCCTAACTTTGCATCGAAGGCTGGTTTTGTAACGCAAGGTGCGACAACAACACCACCAACGGCAACCACAATAACGAAAATTACCAATTCATCTTATGAAGGTATTGCCGTCAATCCAAACAATGAAAATGATCTCGTTTGTTTTGCTGGTTTCAATGGTACTAACAAGCGCACCAATAATGCAACAGCAAATGCACCAACCTTTACTAACCTTGGTGCTATTGTTTCTGGTATCGCTTGTTATGATGGAATAATTGACCGTAATAATCCAGATATTTTAGTAGTAGGAGCCTCAAGTGGTGCATTTATCTCAGAAAACGGTGGTTTAACTTGGGAAAATGCTTCTACAGGCTTTGAAGGCACACCTGTTTATGAAGTACGTCAAAACTGGAGATCTTTTGAGGAAGGTAATGGCCGTCCAGGTGAAGTCTACCTCGGAACTTTTGGTCGTGGTATCTGGAGGACAACGCAGTACCTTTCAACACAAAATAATAGTGGAATGTCAAATGAGGCTTTCAAAACGAAATTGAAAGCTTATCCGAATCCTACCCGTGACAACACTAACCTTACTTTCGAATTGGCCAACAGTGGTAAAGTAAGTGTTCAGGTTTACTCAATAACAGGTCGTCTGGTTCTTTCTAGAGAAGTTTACATGAACGAAGGAACACAGGACATCTCTTTAGATAGTTCTGACCTTCCAAATGGCACTTACATTGTTAAGTTAAGCGCTGGCAAGCAAACAGACACTGCCAAGTTTATCAAAATGTAATATGATAATTTTCTAATAGAAAAAGGGGAGCTGAATAGCTCCCCTTTTTGTTTCATTTGATTTTGAATACTGACAGTATAAGATCGAGCGTATTCTATTGAATAACGCTAATGATTTTGTCATTCTTTTAGTCACAATGCATAACTGTAGGCTGTCCATGTTGTTGCTCGATATCCATTTGAGGGCTTAAGTAGGGAATTCCTAGGCCGAGCCCTCTTATAATCAATAAGAGCCCAATAATGAATAAGAGCATCTTTTGTGTGTAATGTGGTAAATAAGCAAGTAGTTTTTGTTGACCTATTAATGGGATAAAAAACATGATCGGCAAGGTGCCAATACCGAAAAATAACATTGAAAAAATGGTCTCCATTAGATTAGCGGCGCCTAAAGAAAATAAGACTGCTGTGTAAACCATACCGCAAGGAAGGAAGCCATTGAACAAACCAAAAAGATAAGGACGTAGCGCTTCAGGTGCCTTTTTTACACTTGAAAATCTTGAAGAAATGGCCTTACCCACATAGGCACTCAAGTTCCGAAAGCCAAACCAAGTTTCCATAGAGCCTAGAAAAATACTCAGAATCATGATGCTACCAGTTGCAATGCTGATCCATTGGATGGCTCCTAGCATCCAATTTTGTAGACCTATAAGTCCGACTAGAAAACCCAAATAGGTATAACTTGAAATTCTCCCTAAATTGTATTTAAAAGCACCCCAAACAGCTTTTTGCTGATTAGATTTATCGATAGGTGCAGCTAGGGCCAAAGGACCACACATACCTATACAGTGCAAACTAGCTTGTAAGCCTATTAAAAAAGCAATTGCAATAGTCTCGATCATTTACGCAGAAAACTTGTCCGCTGTAGATATGTTCTCTTTTGAATTTGATAGCGCATATCCACTGCATAATTACCTTTTTTTAATTGTGCTATTGGAAAAGAGCTACCAACTTTGAGGTCTAATTCAAGGTCACCTCCTTTGTTGTTATAACACATGAACGACACATGCAATTTTTCGATGGGGAGGTTTTGTTTCGTAGTAAAATGAAGCAATCCATTTTCCTCCTTCAACTCCAAAGGATAATTGGCGTTTGCAGCACGTTGTTCGGCAGCCATATCGGCATCTAACGATTGTTCTTGTTCATAATAATCTTCAGCAATTAATTCTGAAGACTCATTTGTAATTACAAATACCATATAGCCAATAAAAACGACAAAGGCAATCATGGCAACTATTACTGCATTTCTAAAGCTCATAATTAAAGTGTTGGTCCGAAAAATTTAGTTTTTACCCTTTGGATGAGTTTACCATTTCCGTAAATCAGCACCCTAATTTTCTTGGTTCCGCCTTTGATGTAGGATATAGGAAAGCGGATAATGAGTCTTTCTTTAAGTTCAGTTTCAGGTTGTAAAATTAGATTTGATTTGACCGTCTGAATTTCACCATTGAGATCGGAAAGTTTGAAACTGATCTTAAAAGATTTTTGAGTTTTATTCAAGAGATTGACCTCGTATATATTACTAATATGTCCATGCTCATCCATTTGATAGGTCGAACCGCGCTGGCGTATCAAAGTGGTTTGAAAATCTTTGCGAGTACTGATTAAAACAACAAGAGTAACTAGAAGTCCAATCAATAAAAAGGTATACGATTTAACGCGGCGCGTCCATTGAAAAGGCAAGCGCGTTTGGATTCCCTTTTCAGATACAAAACGAACCAGGCCTTTTTCTTGTCCGACGGCTTCCATCATGTGGTCACACGCGTCAATACAGGCGGTACAATTGATGCATTCTAACTGCGTGCCATTTCTGATGTCAATGCCCGTCGGACACACATGCACGCACTGAAAACAATCAATGCATGCGCCTTTATTTGCCGCAACTCGATCTTCACCTTTTTTAATTTTAGCCCGTTGCTCGCCTCGTTTGTGGTCATAGGCTACCACCATTGAGTTTTCATCGAGTAGCACCCCTTGCAAGCGACCATAGGGGCAAATCGTGGTACAAACTTGTTCTCTCAGAAAGGCAAAAACCCCATAAAAGACATAAGTAAAGATCACAATTGCAATGAAACCGCCAAAATGCTGGCCAAGTGGATCCGTTTGAATGCGCCAAAGTTCGTCAGAACCTATTATGTAGGCAAGAAAAGTATTGGCAATCAAGAAGGAAAGCAACCAAAAGATAACGTGTTTGCTTGTTTTTTTGATGATTTTCTCTGTATTCCAAGGTGAGTTGTCAAGCCGACGTTGTGCTGCCGCATCGCCTTCAATCCAATACTCAATTCTTCTGAAAACCATTTCCATGAAAATGGTTTGAGGGCATACCCAACCGCAAAATAAGCGCCCAAAAATGATAGTGAAGAAAATCACGAAGACCACGCCCAGAATCACTCCTTTGCGCATTTCAACTATTTTGCAAACTCATCGTTGACTTAACCTCATTGTACTAAACGTACGGTCTTCGGTTCGTCCACTTAATTTTGCGTCTTATTTCAAATGCTATAAAAATCTAAGTTTAAAAAATATCTTTCTAAAAAAATCATTTTAGATTTTATCGACCGACAAGCCGGAGGGTTGCGACGTTTAGTTGGTCTAAACGAGCATCTCTATGACAACGTCAGACGTTTAAACATAAATGATTAATGGGCTGCCCATTCAACTTTACTGAGATCCACCCCATCTAAATGCATTTCCCAAAG
>CAZPWB010000058.1:0-13064 GCA_964590425.1 uncultured Lishizhenia sp.
TTTGAACAAAAGAATCCTGTGTCACTTTAGAGCGTTCGTCTTTATTGACTTTTGCTTGCAATTCACGACGGATCACATCGAAAGATTTCACAGGAGACCACTCAAGCAATTTAATGATATGATAACCATATTGGGTTTTGACTGGCTTAGAGAATTGTCCTACTTCTTTGAGTGCAAAAGCTGCATCCTCAAACTCCAGTACCATGCGCTGACTTGTACCGGAGCCAAAAGCTGGCAATTCACCTGCTTTTTTGGTGCTATTGGCATCTTCTGAATACGCGTTGACCATTTTATCCCATGCCGCACCTGCAACAAGGCTATCATAAATTTCGTTGATTTTCTTTTCAGCATTTTGACGCGTTTCGGTGCTTGCCTCTCTACCGGTAGCAATCATGATGTGAGCAACCTTAATAGTACCTCGTGCCGGGCGCTTGTCAGTCACCTTTAAAATATGATAGCCAAAACGCGTTCTGAAAGGCGCAGAAACCTGACCAACAGGCGTGTTGTAAGCTTTTTCTTCGAAAGGATACACCATCTGAAAAGCAGTGAAATAACCGAGGTCACCACCGTTATTCACGACAGAAGGATCTTCAGAACCATTTTTAGATTTGGCAACAGATGCGAAGTCTTCACCTTTTTCAATTCTTGCTTTTAAGCCGAGTAAGCGATTATAAGCTTCTAGCGTATCTTTTGGACTCGCATTAGGGTCTAGTTTGATTAAAATATGCGAACAACGCACTTCGTTAGCGGTACGATTATAAGCCTCTGTGACCATATTTTGGTTTTGAACTGAATCAATGAGGTAAGGGAGTGCCAATTGCTTTTTGTAACCCTCAAGTTCTTTTTTCAAGCGCGGAATGGTATCATAACCCAACGCCTCCGCTTCAGCGACTTTTAGTTTAAATACTTGAAAAAGTTCCATGTAGCGGTCCAAAGAATCTTTATCAAAACTTGGGTTTGGATTGTTTTTGGTGTAAATCTGGAGAAATTCAGTTTGTGTTACTGGCTTTCCGTCAATTGACATGACTACGGGATCTTTTTGAGCTGAAGCTGTTAAACTCAGGCAGCTAAAAATTGTAATTAAAATAAGTTGTTTCATCTTTTGAAAATTCTCGATTTAAATTATTTAAAATTACTTAATGCTATAATTAGGCGCTTCTCGGGTAATTGTTACATCGTGTGGGTGCGATTCACGGACACCAGCCGACGTAATACGAACGAATCGAGCTCCTTTTAGTTTTTCAATGTTGGCAGCTCCGCAATAACCCATTCCGGCTCTGAGCCCACCAATCAATTGAAACATCACTTCAATGAGTTTGCCACGATAAGGTACTCTTCCAGAAATACCCTCTGGCACTAATTTCTTGATGTCATCTTCGGCATCTTGAAAATAGCGGTCTTTGCTACCTTTTTGCATGGCTTCTAAGGATCCCATTCCTCTGTAAGACTTAAATTTACGCCCCTCGTAAATGATGGTTTCTCCGGGAGATTCTTCAACACCGGCAAACATAGAGCCTAGCATTACGATATCAGCTCCTGCTGCAATGGCTTTAACGATATCCCCTGTATAACGGATTCCACCATCGGCAATAACAGGCACGCCAGTTCCTTCAAGGGCTTTTGCCACTTCATTGACTGCCGTCAATTGCGGAACCCCTACTCCGGCAATGACGCGGGTGGTACATATAGAACCCGGGCCAATTCCGACCTTTACAGCATCGGCACCAGCTTCTGCTAAGTATTTTGCAGCTTCAGCCGTTGCAATGTTACCTACCACAACCTCAAGTTGTGGGTAAATTGCTTTTACAGCCTTCAGTTGATCCACGACACCCTTGGTGTGACCGTGAGCAGTATCAATGACGATTGCATCGACTCCTGCTTCAACGAGCGCTTTAACGCGATCCATAGTGTCATAGGTAACGCCGACAGCGGCCGCTACGCGCAAGCGCCCCAACTGATCTTTACAAGAGCTGGGGTGTTCTTTAACTTTAATGATGTCGCGATAAGTGATCAGGCCAATAAGGCGGTTTTGCTCATCAACAACAGGTAGTTTTTCAATGCGGTTTTGTTGCAAGATAACCTCTGCTGTTGTAAGATCAGTACCATCGCCAGTGGTGATGATATTTTCAGAGGTCATGATTTCGGTGACTGGTCTATCTAGATTTTTTTCAAAACGGAGGTCGCGATTGGTCAAAATACCTTTAAGCGTTTTGTCTGCACTCACAACCGGAATACCACCAATACTATATTCTCTCATCAGCTCCAAGGCATCCTTAACAAGTGCATCTTCAGCAAGCGTAATTGGGTCGATGATCATTCCGCTTTCAGATCTTTTGACCTTGCGCACTTCCATAGCCTGGGCATCAATGCTCATGTTTTTATGTATCACGCCTATACCTCCTTGTTGGGCAATAGAAATAGCCAGCGCAGATTCAGTAACGGTATCCATTGCCGCAGAAACGATTGGAGTATGAACCAAAATGTTTCTGGTAAACTTACTCTTTAAGGAGACGTCACGCGGAAGGACTTCAGAATAAGCTGGAGCCAATAAGACGTCGTCGTAGGTTAAACCTTCAGTTATTTGGGAAAGATTCGAGAGAGACATGAACTTATTTTTTAATAAATTCCTGCAAATTTAACAATAAAATTTCCCATTTTGTTAGCAAATGGTTACCAAATGCGCTTCCATTCGTCATGATATTCGTAATTTTATACTGTGAAAAGACTTTTATTACTCTTCGGACTCCTGTTTTTGGTTAAATCGCTTGATTTTCATGCGCAAGAAAATCAACTCATCCAACTTTCTGGCGTAGTGGTCACAGAAGAAGCTTTTGAACTCCCCTACACAACCGTTTACAACAAAACTTTAAGAAAGGGGCTCATTTCTGACAGCTATGGGTTTTTCTCTATTGTCTGTCAAAAAGGCGATACCATTTTGTTTTCTAGAAAAGGCTATTCAACAAGCCCTTTTGTTATTCCTGACTCATTATCAGAAAACCGATACAGCATCATCCATATGCTCACGCGTGACACCCTAGAAATGCCCGAAATCCGGGTTTATCCGTGGCCAAACAAAGAAGCATTTGCACAACATTTTGTAAACATGAATCCTTATGAAGATGATGTGCGAAGAGCACAACGAGAACTCAGTGGAGAATCTTTGGCATTTGTTGCGGCTCGTCTTGACGCCGACCCTTCTTTAGCCTATGGCACCATGACCAAACAACAAAACACCAAAATTTACACTAATGGTCAGCTGCCACAAAACAACCTCCTCAACCCTTACGCTTGGTCAAAACTGATCAAAGACTGGCAAGACGGCAAGCTGGTAAGACAGTAACTACAAATTGAAGTGCTTTTCAGCTTCAATAGCGATATATTCTCCGATTGCTAAAGACGCTGTGGCTGCAGGCGAAGGCGCATTCAATACATGAATCGAATTGCCATGATACTCAATTCTGAAGTCGTCTCGGGTATCGCCATCCTCGGCCAACAACAAAGCTCTGACTCCTGAGCGCCCCGGATGAATGTCATCCATGGTTAATGATGGAATCATACGCTGCAACGTTTTCAAGAAAAGCTTTTTAGAAAAGGCTCTGCGGTATTCATTGATTCCGAAAGACATATTATTGAAGAACAGTTTCCAAGTTCCTTTATAAGTTAGGGCATCATAAGTATCTCTTAAGGAGAAATCCGTTTTGCCATATCCTTCTCGTTTGAATGTAAAGACGGCATTTGGGCCACACTCGATTTCACCATTGGTCATTCGTGTGAAGTGAACTCCTAAAAAAGGAAAATCTGGGTTAGGGATTGGGTAAATGAGATTTTTCACTTTGTGCTTTGCCTCCGGGGTTAATTCGTAGTAATCTCCTCGGAAACCAACCACTTGTTCTTTCAGTTGAACGCCATCTTTGCGTGCCAAGCGATCGGCCTGCAGACCTGCACAAAAAACCATGTATCTAGCCTCAAACTTACCTTTGTTGGTAAAGATTTGAGAGGTCTGCTCACTTTTTTCAATACCTTGAACTTCACACCCGAGGTGCATGGCACTTTGTGGATTTGCCGCCAAAGCAATTTCAGCCATTTTTTCAGTGGCGCCTCGAAAGTCAATAATTCCTGTAACGGGCACCCAAATCCCTCCGATGCTCTTGACATATGGCTCAATTTCTTGCACCTGAGCAGCATTTATTTTTTCAATACCTTCAATGCCATTTTCGAGGCCTGTATTGAAAACTTTTTCCATGTTTGGCAATTCCTTTTCATCGGTTGCCACAACTACTTTTCCACAAACATCATGGGCAATGCCGTATTCTTTTGCAAAGGCAACTAATTCTTTGCGACCTTGAATACAATTTCTAGCTTTTAAAGAGCCTGGCTTGTAATACAAACCTGAGTGAATCACACCAGAATTGTTTCCTGTTTGATGATCTGCTAATACTTTTTCCTTTTCAAAAAGGACGATACTGAGGTTAGGAAATTTCTTTTGGAGCTTGTAAAAGGTCGCCGCGCCAACAATTCCTCCGCCAATAATCGCAATATCGTATTTCATAGCCATTGATTTTTGATGCAAATTTAAGTATTTTGTACTTTTGCGCTGATGAATCAGTATCAACGCGTTGCTTTTTATACTTTAGGTTGTAAACTTAACTTCTCAGAAACATCTACAATAAGTAGATTGTTCGAGGATGGCGGCTTTGCAAAAGTTGATTTTGATGAGCACCCCGATGTATTTGTCATCAATACGTGCTCAGTCACTGAAAACGCCGATAAAAAATGCAAACAGCTGGTCAAACGCGCCAAGAAAATCTCTCCTGAATCTATGGTGATTATTTTGGGTTGTTATGCGCAGCTCAAACCAGAAGAAATTGCCCAAATGCCAGGTGTAGACCTCGTTTTAGGAGCCAATGAGAAATTCAATGTCCTCGAACACCTAGCGCAAAAACGTTCAGAAATCGATCAAAATAACTCAAACCCAGATGAGCTTGATAAAGCAACGATTGTTCACGATAACATCAAGCATACGCATGAGTTTATTCCTTCGCATTCTTACGGTGATCGCACCCGTTCTTTCTTAAAAGTTCAAGATGGCTGTGACTACTTTTGTACTTTTTGTACCATTCCTCTAGCACGCGGAAAAAGCAGAAATGCAAGTATCACCCAAACCGTAATTGAAGCAAAAAAAATTGCCGCTACAGAAGTTAAAGAAGTCGTTCTAACAGGAGTCAATATCGGTGACTTCGGTCAAGGCGGCGAAGAAAATTTCTTTGAACTCACCAAGGCACTCGATAAAATTGAGGGCATTGATCGTTTCAGAATTTCTTCAATCGAACCTAACTTGCTTTCCAATGAAATTATTGATTTCTGCCTCAAAAGCGCAACCCGTTTTGCACCGCACTTTCATATTCCGTTGCAAAGCGGCTCTGATGAAATTTTGGAAAAAATGCGCCGCAAATACCGCAGCGAACTTTTTGCCAACCGCATTGCGCAAATCAAATCGATCAATCCGGACGCTTGTATTGGGGTGGATGTCATTGTTGGTTTCCCCGGTGAAACCGACGATAACTTCCTCGAAACCATGCATTTCTTAAAAGACCTGGATATTTCATATTTACACGTCTTTACTTACTCCGAACGTGCTAACACGGGTGCTCCGAAACTCGGCACCAAAGTTCCGATGGAAGTCAGAAGAGAGCGCAGCAAGCAATTGCACTTGTTATCGGACCGCAAAAAACAAGCCTTTTACCAAACTCAAATTGGCAAAACAAAAAAGGTGCTATTTGAGCAAGAAGAAAACGAAGGTTTTCTCTATGGATTTACAGAAAATTATGTCAAAGTCAAGACGCCATTTTCAGCAGAACTCATCAATCAAATTGTCGATATTCAAATTACAGAAATTGATCGCGATGGCCTCGCAAAATGCCTGATTTTAGCTAACTTTGCAGAGATTTAACAGCATGAAGACAACATACATTACCCGACGCGAAACGTTTAATGCAGCCCACAAACTTTGGCGTGAAGAATGGTCCGAAGAAAAAAATTGGGAGGTATTTGGCAAATGTTCCAATCATAACTGGCATGGCCATAACTTTGAACTATGGGTAACTGTCAAAGGCACCCCTGACCCAGATACTGGTTTCATCATGAATCTCAAGCTCCTTAGTCAGCTTGTAAAAATTCATGTCATTGAAGCCCTCGATCACAAAAACCTCAATCTCGATGTTCCGTTTTTAAAAGGCATAATGGCCTCCACTGAAAACATGGCCATTGCCATTTGGGACATTCTTGCACCACTCGTTTTAGAAAACGGCGGAGAACTTGCCAAAATTAAATTGCTCGAAACAGAAAATAACTATGTAGAATACTACGGCGGAAAGGAACCTTTCTAAGTAATTCTCGTTTGTTAGTTTTAAAACACCTCAATTGGAAAATTCTAAACTCCAGGATCTCTACAAAAGCGTCATTGAACAACTTGGTGAAAACCCAGCACGTGAAGGGCTCTTAAAAACCCCAGAGCGCGTTGCCAAAGCCATGAAATTCTTGACCAACGGCTACGATCAAGACCCTGATGCCATTATTGAATCAGCGATTTTTCACGAAGAATATTCAGAAATGGTCTTGGTGAAAGATATCGAGGTTTATTCGATGTGCGAACACCACATGTTGCCATTTTTTGGAAAAGCGCATATTGCCTATATCCCGGATGGCAAAATTGTCGGTCTCAGTAAAATTCCACGTGTGGTCGATGCCTATTCTAGAAGACTACAAGTGCAAGAAAGGCTGACTATTGAAATCAGAGACTGCATTCAAAGAACCCTCACACCAAAAGGTGTTGCAGTTGTCATTGAGTGTGCACACATGTGTATGCAAATGCGTGGGGTTCAAAAACAAAATTCAGTGACCACAACTAGTGCCTTTACCGGACTTTTTATGAACAACGACGCAACAAGAAGAGAATTTATTAATTTAGTACAAGCTAAAATTCATTAACCATGGAAGAATTCAACTATCAACAAGAAGGCTCTCTAAGCCAAGACTACGCTAGAAGTTTTATCAAAAGCGTCTACACTTACATGTTTGCTGCACTGAGTATTTCAGGTGTAGTTTCTTACTTTATCGGAAGCAATGCGCCTCTAATGGCTTCACTGTTTTCAACTGCAACCGGCGGCGTTTCTATTTTCTTTTATGTCGTCTTGTTTTCACCTTTGCTTATTTCTTTTGTAATGGCAGGTGGTATCAATAAATTTTCAATGCAGACCCTCCTGATTTTATTTGTTGCCTATGCTGTTTTACTGGGCATGAGTTTGTCCGTATTATTCATGGCCTACTCGACCACAACACTCGGCACCACTTTCTTGCTCACAGCAGGCTCGTTTGGCTTTATGGCATTCTTAGGCTACACCACCAAAACTGATCTCACCAAATTTGGTAGCTTACTTTACATGTTACTTTTTGGCGTTATCATCGCGAGTTTAATCAATATGTTCGTGAGCAGTGCAGGTTTTGACTACGTTATTTCTTTAGTTTGCGTATTCATCTTTACTGGCCTGGTTGCCTATGAAATGCAAATGATTAAAAACATGGCTTACCAAGCACAAATGGACGCAACAATGCGTCAAAAATTAGCCTTATTTGCTGGTTTTCAACTCTATCTGACATTCGTCAATTTATTCTTGTCTTTGCTCAGATTGCTTGGTAACAGAAACTAAACAAACCATACTTCATAAAAAAGACCCAACATTGGGTCTTTTTTTTTGGACAAGCGGGCGTCTGAATCAAAACAATCGTTATTTTTGACCCATAAATTTTAAGTTATGTCAGACAATTTCTTTGAAGGATCTACTGCAGCTGTTGGTACCCTTGTTACCATTGCCCTACTTGGCATCATCGTTTCAATCCTTATCTGGGGTTAATACTTAAAAAAATGATTCATGCCGTTTAACACCTTATTTTCATGGTGGATCGGTCGGCGTATGGATCGTATCAACGACTTTCGGGACCACCCTATTGTCAATCAAGAACGCACCCTTTCCTTTCTTTTACTTGAAGGTGCTCTAACTTCCTACGGAAAAAAATACGATTTTCAGCAACTCGATAACTACGCGCAATTTCGCACAAGTGTTCCACTTTCCGATTACGGCAAGCTCAAGCCTTATATCGACCGCGCTATAGAAGGAGAATGTGATTTGTTATGGCCAGGACAAACCAAATGGTTCGCAAAATCATCAGGAACAACTGCTGATCGCATCAAAATTTTACCCATAACCGAAAGCTCTTTATTAGAAAACCACTATGCGGGTGGAAAGGATCTCCTTGCCCAATACTATCATAATTTTGAAGGTCGAAAACTCTACAATGCCAAGCATTTAATTGTTGGAGGAACCGGAAAAATAGAGCAGCATAGCGATGGTGTGTTTATCGGAGATTTGTCTGCTATTATCATTAATAACCTCCCAATCTGGACCGAACTCAGACGCACTCCTAAAAAAGAAATTGCATTACTCGAGAACTGGGAAGAAAAATTAGAGCGCATGGCAGCATCGGTGTGCAAGGAGAATATTTGCATCATAGCAGGTGTGCCTAGCTGGACCTTGCTCTTGTTACAAAAAGTACTCGTGCATGCCAAAGCCAATACCATCCAAGAAGTTTGGCCCAATCTTGAGCTTTATATCCATGGAGGTATGTCTTTTGCCCCTTACAAAAGTGCCTTTGAAAAAATAATCGGAAAGCCCGACATGAATTATGTCGAGAACTACAATGCTTCTGAAGGGTATTTTGGCTTACAAGATCAAAAAGACAACAAAGACCTCTTGCTTTTGACCAATTCTGAGGTTTTCTATGAATTTATTCCCATGGACAGCTTCGAAGGGCTTGAATCAAAAAAGGTGCTTCCATTAGAAGAGGTGCAAATCAATACAGACTACGCTTTGGTTATCTCAACATCTGCTGGTCTATGGCGTTACATCATTGGTGATACCGTTCGTTTTACGCAAACCGAACCCTATCGTTTTGTAGTTAGTGGCCGGACGGCACATTATATCAATGCTTTTGGAGAAAAGTTAATCATTGAGCACGCCGATAAGGCTCTTAGCGCAACTTGCAAAGCGCATCAGGTACAAATCAGAGAATATACCGTGGCGCCAGATTTTAGTGGTGCAGCAGAAGTTGGTGCGCATCATTGGCTGATTGAATTTGAGAATAACCCAACAGATTCAGCAGCTTTTATGCAGACACTAGATGAACAACTCAAAAATGAAAATGCCGATTACGATGCCAAACGCAAAGGCAATATCAATATTGGATTCCCGTTACTTAGCCTTGCAGCTCCTGGGACTTTTCATCAGTGGTTAAAAAATAAAGGTAAATTAGGGGGGCAACACAAAGTTCCACGTTTGCAAAACGATGACACCTTACTCAAAGAAATAATGCGCCAATCATGAAGTGGAAACTCTTTTTCTGTAGCCTGATTTTCCTTAGCCTACAAAGTACAGCACAGGTTTGGGAACTCGAAAAAGAATGGCGCTTAACGGATACCAAACAGCATTGGGTGCTTGATGAATGGGGTCAGCTCTATCAGTGGAAAGACAACAGTATAAGTGTGCGCAATGAGCAAACTGGCCAACTCTTTCAAGAATCGTTCAAATATTTTGGTCAAATCAATGGGCTTTACCCACTCAATGGACTTCGAAGTTTGATTTTCTCTGAAGAGCAACAAATGATAGGCGTCCTGGACAACACGCTTCAGTTAAAAGGTTCTAGTATCAATCTTACCGAGCAAGGTTTTGAATTTGTAACAGCTATTGCCTCGAGCGCAAGACCTGATTTCATTTGGCTTTTTGACCAGTATCGCGAACGCCTTATTTTATTTAATATCAATACGGCACAAGCTGTTCAGATTATAGATAATTGTTTTGGTGGTAGCAAAGACCTACAACTTGTTCAGTTTTTTGAATACCAACAAAACCTCATTTGCCATTTGAGTGATGGACGCTTTTTTGAGTTTGATCGCAACCTTACCTTAGTTAAAAAATTGACGCTAGCGCCAAACCTTCACCTTTTTGGGTATCATAATGAACTTTGGCAACAAGAACAAAATCGAATAGAAAAATTAGGTCCGAGCATCCAGTCAAGTCCAATTGAACTGCCCACTACAAACTATCAAGAGCTTCAAGTTTTACAAGACCGCTTTTATTTTCAACAAGGGCAAAAAATCAGTGTTTATCGGCTGAAATTGTAGGCTTGACTTTTTGACGTTTCAATTGAATTGTCGTACTTTAGTCCTTTAAAAAAATTGACTATGCACGTTGCAATTGCAGGAAACATTGGCTCGGGTAAAACCACACTAACCAACTTACTTTCAAAACATTATGGTTGGGATACTCATTTCGAAGATGTGGATCAAAATCCATATCTCAATGACTTTTACCACGATATGCAACGCTGGTCTTTTAACCTCCAGATTTATTACTTGAATAGCCGTTTTACACAAATTCAAGAAATCAAAGAATCGACCAATACGGTCATCCAAGACCGCACCATTTATGAAGACGCTTTCATCTTTGCACCCAACTTGCATTCGATGGGCCTCATGACTACCCGTGACTTCGAAAATTACTTTTCTCTTTTTAACCTTATGGATTCTTTCGTGTCTGCCCCTGACCTCCTGATTTACCTCAGAGCAAGCGTTCCTACACTTGTCAATCAGATCCAGCAACGCGGCCGCGACTACGAAGAAAGCATTCGCCTTGACTACCTCAAGCGCCTCAATGAGCGTTATGAAGCCTGGATTTCAACCTATGATAAAGGGCAATTGCTCATCATAGACGTCGACAACAACCGTTTTCCAGAAAACCAAGAAGACCTCGGTAAGATCATTAATGCCATTGACGCTGAAATCAATGGGCTCTTCTAAAAAAATCGTTGTTACTGGCGCAGCCGGTTTTATTGCCAGCTATTTAGCCCAAGAACTAAACGCCGCTGGCTATGATCAGCTCATCCTTGTCGATGACTTTTCAATTGAAAGCAAAAAAGCCAATTGGCAAACATTGAAATATGCAGCATGTATTGACCGCGAAGATTTTCTTTCCTGGTTTGAAACGCATAGTTCGGAAATTGAATTGGTGTATCATTTAGGTGCCCGCACCGATACCACCGAAAAAAGTCAAGAAATATTAACCCACCTCAACCTAGAGTACACCAAGCAAATCTGGAGAATCTGTAGTTTAGCTCAGATTCCCTTGGTTTATGCGAGTAGTGCGGCCACTTATGGCCTCGGTGAATTTGGATACAACGATGAGCACGGTATTTGTAGCCAATTAAAGCCCTTGAATCTTTACGGCATTTCAAAAAATGACTTCGATATATGGGCTTTGGAACAAAAAAGCTGCCCTCCTCATTGGTATGGGCTCAAGTTCTTTAATGTTTACGGCCCTAAAGAGTATCACAAAGGTCGCATGGCCAGTGTGGTTTTTCATACCTACCAACAAATCAAGGCCAACGGCCAAATGAAACTCTTTAAATCCCACCACCCAGATTACAAAGACGGTGAACAACTCCGAGATTTCGTCTATGTCAAAGATGTCGCTAAAGTGTGTCAGTTTTTAGCCGAAAAGTTGCCTACAAATGGTATTTACAACCTTGGTTCAGGAAAAGCCAGAACATTCTATGATCTTGCCCGCCTCACCTTTGAGGCACTTGAACTAGCACCACAAATTAGTTTTATTGATACGCCTCTTGATATCCGAGATAAATACCAATATTTCACGGAAGCCAACATGTCAAAATTATTAAGTGTTGGATATACGGGAGGTTTTCACACCCTAGAAGCAGGAGTTTTTGACTACGTTCAAGAACACCTAAGTAAAGAACTTCCTCCAAACTAAATGTACTCCATAAAAAAAGCCCCGCAAATTGCGAGGCTTTTTTATATCATAAAGCTTAACGATTACTCGCTAACTACTTCAAATTTAAAGCTTTGCTTCACACCTTTGTAAAGGTTCGCTTCTGCTTCGAAAGAACCCACCTCGCGGATAGGCTCGTCTTTGATTTTCAAAGATTTGCGATCGATATCGAAACCAGCTTCGCGAAGTGCTTCAGCTAATTGAACCGTGTTAACAGAACCAAAGATTTTACCGTTTTCACCTGCTTTGGTAGCGATGCTAACAGATACGTCAGCTAATTTAGCAGCAACTGCTTGTGCTTCAGCCAACATTTTTGATTCTTTGTGTGATTTTTGACGCATCACTTCTTCGTGTGCTTTTTTAGCACTAGCGGTTGCCAATACAGCGTATCCTTGTGGAATAAGGAAATTACGACCGTAACCTGGCTTCACAGTTACTACCTCATTGGCGTAACCGAGTTTATCTACATTTTTCTTTAGAATAACTTCCATGATTTCTCAATTTTGTCGTTCAACAATGACTTATTTCAACATATCACCAACATAAGGCAAAATAGCAAGGTGACGTGCACGCTTGATGGCCTTGTTGACGCGTTTTTGATACTTTTGGGAAGTACCAGTGATACGACGTGGTAAAATTTTACCTTGTTCGTTAACCAATTTCAATAAGAAATTAGCGTCTTTGTAATCGATGAACTTGATTCCGCTTTTTTTGAAGCGGCAGTATTTCTCCTTTTTAATATCGATGTTAATCGGAGTTAGATAACGGATATCGTTTGACATAGCTCGTTCTTTAATAGGTTTGACAATAATTAGGCAGTTGCTCCAGCTTTAGCACGACGCTTATCAGCGTAGGCAAGGTGATCAGCATCCATTTTTACAGTTAAGAATCGGAGAACGCGCTCGTCACGCTTCATCATCAATTCGTAATCTGCAACAACGTTGCCTTCAGCTTGAAATTCAACTAGATAATAAAATCCGGTTGATTTTTTCTGGATTGGGTAGGCCATTTTGCGCAAACCCCAGCTCTCCGAATGCTTGATTTTTCCGCCTTTTGCGGTAATCTCGCCTTCGAATTTCTGCACTGCTTCCTTTGCCTGCTCATCAGACAAAACGGGAGTTAAAATGAAAACAGTTTCGTAAGAATTCATAAGGTTAAACTTTAATT
>CAZPWB010000059.1:0-12913 GCA_964590425.1 uncultured Lishizhenia sp.
ACCAAAACGTCCGCTTCAAAAGCATCCAGATCAGTATCGATGTAGATCCGATGTAAGGGCTACCTCAATACCAACTTCTTTACCCATTGCTGCTCACCTTGCGTAATATTGGCAAAGTAAACCCCAGGAGCTTGATCATTCAGATCAAACGAATTGTCAGAAGAAAGTTCATTGAGTTCAAATTGGGCTACTTGCTTGCCTTGTTGGTCGAGAATGGTAATTTGCATGGGTTCGGTGCTGATACTTGACACTTGAAAAATACCGTTTGAAGGGTTTGGTGAGATAGCAACTTCATTTGGCAATAATAAATCTGAAGTACCAACCCAAGCAGGTAGGTCCCCTTGTTGGAACATATAGTATTTGGATACAGAATTGTAGTTAAAGAGAAGCCATACATTATTGTAGGAATCAACCTCTAACTCAACATTAGACAAACTACTAGAATATCCAGGATAATTTGCAAGCAAATCTACGAGGTTGGTAGTATGTTCCCATGTCTGGGTGCTTCGGTTGTATTTAGAAATGTATGTGGGTTTATGCTGCGAATTAACACAATCTGTATTTCCAAAAAGGACCCACAGGTTGCCGTCTAAATCAAAACTGAGTTTTCTTGGGTGTCCAATTGGCATTTGAATTGAATTAGAAGCTGAAATGCTATCAATTTCAGATGTGCCGTATGCCACACCAATGTGATCTATTTTGGTATAAAACAAAGTGTCCGTGCCTGGTAATAGTTTGGCATCTAAAATCTTGTGATTGGTTGGCATGGTGTTATCAATCCCTGGACTCGCACCAGTTGGTAGATTGACGAATTTAACAGATCCCGAAGAAAAGGAATAACTTGCATTTTCTCCAACAATAAGATTCGGTCTATAACCAGTAAAGGTTTGTACGAGTTGATCTTGATAGTAACTCAAAACATATGTACCCCCTGGGTCTAGGGTGTTAAAATATAATGTATCGTTATGTACCGTCATGCGCCCGAAATCACTCATTTGCTGATCACCAGGCAAATCTATTGATTGAAATGTGTTCCCATCAAATTTGTAAAAGAACTGTGTTCCACTCGTACAAGCATACATAGCAGTACTTGTAAAAACGGGTTTTGCAATTGTAAATCCTACAAAATTAAAGAGAGGGACTGTTGTGTTGTTATAATAGGTAAAAACGCCATCTTCAAAATGTATGGGATATGTTTTTCTTAGCCAGAGCGTAGAGTCAAAATGGTTAAATGACAATAAAGAAGATGACTGCCCGAAATAAACTTCTTGCCAGGTTTGTGCTCTTCCTCCAAAGGAAAAGAAAAACAGAATTATGAATAATGATACCGTTTTTCCCATCATTTTCTAAAAATGAAAACTCAAGCCTACTTTCAAAGATAAATCAAAGCGGTTGGGATTTCTGTCGTAAAGAATTGTGTTTTTGAAGTAACCTCCTGTATTGAATGCGACAGTTCTTAAATCAAGCATCGTGTACAGGCTGAATCTTTTGTTCAATTGATATTGCAATCCAGTCGTGGTCGTTAATCCCAAGTTAGATTGATACCTCTGAGATAATGTTGAACAAAAATAAATATTTGACCCAGATCTTACATCTTGAATCCCATATCGGTAGCTGGCACCAAGGCCGTAGAAAAAACGAGTTCTTTCAGTAAGTTCCGTATAACGGTTGTACTTGAGGCAGAAGGTACCTAAAATCCTGCTGATCGTATATTTTTCTCCAACAGGATATTCATATCTATATTTCCTATAGCTGTTAGCAAGTATCGTTGCTTCTGCGGTAATACTACTCTTTTGATTCAAAGCATAAGCATAACTCAAACCTGCTGAACCTAAAAAAACTCCATGAAACAACCCCTGATCTTTGGAGGTATAATTAATATTCATGAGTGGTGTGTTGTCAAAGAATGAGTGAATCACTCCCGATTGAATCGAGATTGTGTGTCGAGATTGTGCGCTTGCGAGCTGTGTGATGCTTAGAAAAATTAGTGTGTAAATTAATTTCATGTCTGTAAGTTAGGATACTATAAAAGAAAGGTAACGTAATTTTTATATAACACGAGTAGTGACTAGCAGGTCCGCCCTACCTCACCACCAACTTCTTCACCCATTGTAACTCACCCTGCGAAATGTGCGCAAAGTAAACCCCCGGTGCTTGATCACTTAAGTCAAACGAATTATCAGAAGAAAGTTCATTGAGATCAAATTGGGCTACTTGCTTGCCTTGCTGGTCAAGTATGGTAATTTGCATGGGTTCTGAGCTTTGGCCTGACACCTGAAAAATACCGTTTGATGGATTGGGAATGATGTCTATTTCTTCGAGAGGAATATTTGAAGTTATTCCAAGCCAACCAGGGCTATTGGCTGTCAGTAAGGTATGGATGTAAAGATTGTCTGCCACCCAAAGGTTACCTAGTGTATCTATCTCCAAGCCGAGGAATTCAGAGAAGTTGATCGGCGCATTAGAGGTATCAATCAAATTGGTCCAATTGTTACCTTCTAACTTGGCAATGGCAAAAGGCACATCGGCTGCATCACCAAAAACGGCCCAAAGTTGATCAAAATGGTCAAACTCAATTTCTAGCACATTTGAACTCGGCATGTTTGACGTATTGTTGGGCGTAATCGTATCGAGAATGTCGTAGTTGTAGGCATACATGATCCCTTTTGTTGTCCCGACATAGAGTGAATCCGTATTTCTTTGAAATTTTTTATCGTTAATTCCAGCATGTAAATATTCGGGATCGGTTTGGAGTGTACTATTCATCCAACCAACTTGATGCCCCAAGTAATCATTATCGGTGTATAGATATGTATTTTTAACAACTATGTCCGAACCTGAAAAATAGGTATCAAAGCCCACCCCGTTGATGTATTTTAAGATTGAACCAGCCCGCTGCATATATACAGTATCTTGATTTGCTGAAATAGAATAAAGATTTGGTTCCGAAAATACAAGCGTATTTGACCCATTAGCAAACTGAAATAAACCAAATGTACTTTTCATAAAAAAGACCTCATTTGGGGTAAATGCAAATCTTAAACTGGACCCATTCCATAAAACCCCTAGATGAGTTTGATTCAGCAACTCTATTGCACCATCATTTTTAATGACTGCCGCTTTATTGTCATTGACCAACCAAATGTCATTGGTGTAAGGGTTAATGACAAACTGCTTCCATGCTACGGTATTGCCCGTCTGACTTTTGTGGATTGATTGCCAGGTTTGTGCCTTCAATCCAAAGGAAAAGAAAAACAGAATAAAGAATACTGATTTTCCCATCATTTTCTAAAAATGAAAACTCAAGCCAACTTTTAATGATAAATCAAAGCGGTTGGGATAGTTCGGGTGAAGTTCTGGGAACTCATTGAGTTCTTCGTGGTTGACATAATAGAGGATCGTCCTTAAATCTAAAATAGAATACAAACTGAAATTTTTGCAGAAGTTATATCTAAATCCAGTAAATGTATTTACCCCAAAATTAGATTCCTTATAATTGTGTGTATATGGTAATGGAGCTTTTCCGGTGTACTGAGTAACAGAACCATTTCTATAACTTATTCCTGCACCTAGGATAAATGACGTTTTTTGATTGAGCGCTAAATTTCGGTTGTAATTCAAGCTATATG
Source organism: uncultured Lishizhenia sp. (assembly GCA_964590425.1). Lineage (GTDB taxonomy): Bacteria > Bacteroidota > Bacteroidia > Flavobacteriales_D > Crocinitomicaceae > UBA952. The sequence continues at coordinate 3,630 of CAZPWB010000059.1, forward strand.
TTCTTAACATTCTACTTTGCATGTCCCCCAACATGTGTTGATCCTTGAATTTTAAATAAAGTTGGGAAAGCCTACACGCTTCAAAAGCAATACTACTCTTTTGATTCAAAGCATAAGCATAACTCAAACCTGCTGAACCCAAAAAAACTCCATGAAACAACCCCTGATCTTTGGAGGTATAATTAATATTCATGAGTGGTGTGTTGTCAAAGAATGAGTGAATCACTCCCGATTGAATCGAGATTGTGTGTCGAGATTGTGCGCTTGCGAGCTGTGTGATGCTTAGAAAAATTAGTGTGTAAATTAATTTCATGTCTGTAAGTTAGGATACTATAAAAGAAAGGTAACGTAATTTTTATATAACACGAGTAGTGACTAGCAGGTCCGCCCTACCTCACCACCAACTTCTTCACCCATTGCAACTCACCCTGCGAAATGTGCGCAAAGTATACCCCCGGTGCTTGATCACTCAGATCAAACGAATTATCAGAAGAAAGTTCATTGAGATCAAATTGGGCTACTTGCTTGACTTGCGGCGACGAATAAGGTTAAAGATGCAAGAGCTTCGTTGCTGATGATTGTTTGGCCAGTGGGGTTGTATAAAATGCCATTTCTTTCAAGGAAAAGAAGAAAATAGGCTGCAGCGATGCGCTTATTGCCATCAACAAAAGCATGGTTTTTAACTACTAAATAAAGTAACATGGCGGCTTTTTCTTCTAAAGACGAATATAATTCCTCGAGGCCAAAACTTTGTTTGATTTGATGGATGGCACTATCAACACTACCATCCTTGAGTTTGCCAAAAACTGCAGTATTGAACTCAGCACGCATTTGAGCAACAAGGACTAAATAATCATCTAATTCAGGGTAAATTGCTGCCTTTGAGTTGATGCCTTTTGTATCCTAAGTCTCGTGGTCGTAGTCGTCTAGGAGTTGTAACCCTATACTAAATTGCTGTAACCAAGCATAGTTCGCATTACTATTAGACTGCTCCTCTATTGCTCTACTCAGAATCCGGATCCCATCATGTAGCACCTGAATCTCTTTATTCTTTTGCGCTAATCGTTTTTCATTGATTGCAACGCCTTCAACTAAGTAGTCCTTTAATCGCTTTGTAGCCCATTGACGGAATTGGGTTCCTGTTTTGAGTTTACTCGGTAACCAACTGAAATAATTACATCCAAACTATAAAATACAATCGGTTTATCAGATTTAGCAAAATGCATTTTTTGCATATTACATTCTTTAAGTATTTATACTGATTATTGGCTACTTGCCATACTTTTCAAGCAAGAGCTCATTGAGGGTGCGGACCATATTGTTTTCCTTTTCTAAATCCGCAACACGCTTATTCATTTGCTCAAAAGTATGACTAAAAAGCAAGAAGAAATCATAATTCAGAACCGCTGAGATCACCTCGAGTAATTCCGTATCAATCGAACTTCTCGTTAAAATAGAATATACGTTACCTCTCGACTTATTAATTTTTCTGGCAAACTCAGTAACTGATAAGTCGCTATCATCAAGGACACGCTTTATTTCTCGACCAATATGCATCTGCCCCATGACACAAAATTGCTCATTGTGTTGCTCATTTATATTATACAATACGCTTGTATTTTTGTACTTATGTGTACTATTTTATTGTACATTTGAGTTATTAATCAATTATTTTTAACCAATTCAACATGAAAACTATTACAAAAATTGGATTGATTGGCTTGCTCACATTTACCATGTTCAGCTGTGCCAAACCAGGCTGTACTGATCCAACAGCTCAAAATTATAGTACTGAAGCTAAAAAAGATGACGGTTCTTGTACTTACTCTGAGAAAATTATTTTTTGGCAAGATCAAGCTACATCTGAAATTGTTCAGAACGCCGGAATAACTGGTCTTTACGTTTACATCGATGGTCAATTAGCTGGCTCAACACTTGCATCTAACTACTGGACAGGTGCCCCAAGCTGCGAACAGTCTGGAAATATTAGCGCTGAAATCGATATGGGTATGCTTACTTCAAAGTTAATCACCTATGAAATAAAGGATAACAACGGAAACTCTTTACTTACAGATACTTATTTAGTAACTGCAGGCAACTGTCACGTCATTCAACTTTAATTATGAAAAGAATTATCCTAGCGATAACTGTTATTAGCAGTTTGTCTTCTTGTATGATGACACAAACTCCAGTAGGGGCTTATATGGAAACTCCGGGTAAGGAAGTTACTTTTGACAAAGGAAAACAGTTCTGGTTATTTTGGGGCATTGTTCCTCTTGGCAGAACACACGTTAGCACCCCAACAAGTGGTAATTGCCAAGTCACTACAAAAATTCGATTAACTGACTTCATTATTTCAGGCTTAACAGGAGGAATTGTAACTAGCACTTCTATAAAAGTAGAAGTAAAGGAACAAAAGTAAATCCAACCTTATTATACCCCCAAAAAAAAGGAACCTCGCGGTTCCTTTTTTTTATTATCCTAAGTAGCTTTTCAGTACTTTGTTTTTGTTGGTGTGTTTGAGGCGGCGGATGGCTTTCTCTTTGATCTGGCGGACGCGCTCACGGGTGAGGTCGAATTTGTCGCCGATTTCTTCGAGGGAAAGTGGTGCTTTGCCGTCAAGGCCGTAGAACATGCTGATGACTTCGCTTTCACGCGGGGTGAGGCTTGTTAATGAGCGGCGAATGTCAGAACGCAATGATTCTAGGGTAAGGTTGGCTTCAGGGCCAGGAAGTGAATCTCCTTGCATGACGTCGTACATCGTTGAAGTTGATTCATCTCCTTCAATGAGTGGCGCATCCATTGAAATGTGACGGCCATTCTGAGAAAGCGTTTGCTTCACCTCTTCTGGTGTTACGTTTAGGAATTCAGCCAACTCGTCTGCTGAAGGTGGACGCTCTAGTTTTTGCTCTAGTTCTGAATAAGCGCGGTTAATTTTGTTGATGTTACCGATCTTGTTCAAAGGCAAACGTACGATACGTGCTTGTTCAGCTAATGCTTGAAGAATTGATTGACGAATCCACCATACAGCGTATGAAATGAATTTGAAACCACGGGTTTCGTCAAAACGCTCAGCTGCTTTAATGAGGCCAAGATTTCCTTCATTGATCAAGTCTGGTAAAGCAAGACCTTGATTTTGGTATTGTTTTGCTACTGAAACCACGAAGCGAAGGTTTGCTTTTGTCAAGCGCTCCAATGCGATGCGGTCTCCTGCCTTGATTTTACGAGCAAGTTCTACTTCTTCATCGGCGGTGATTAAGTCCACACGACCGATTTCTTGTAAATACTTGTCTAAAGATGCGGTCTCTCTGTTAGTGACCTGTTTTGCGATTTTTAACTGCCTCATAATTTTTAATTGCCCTAGCTTGTACTGATAAAATGAAGAAAGGTTCGACTTCAACGCATTTTTTTTTCGCTCGTTACAAAGTTTTGAGCAAAATATACCATTGACTGCATATTTTACGGATGCTGACGAATATTTAAGGTACTGAAATTGTGATTTTTATGCGCTGAGAACACTTCCTACTACTATAAACCTTCAAAGTGCGTTTTGTTCTCATGAATTATTTAGAATCCAAGCGATTTTGCAAAGCGTGTAGCCAAACCTTACATGGAAGGCGCGATCAAAAGTTCTGTTCGGACCATTGCCGGAATGCCTATAATAATCAGCACTACGCAGCGCAAATGGCAAGCCTCAAAAAAATCAATGGCATTTTGCGCAGTAACCAACAAATCCTGTGTCGGCTCTCAAAAGGAAAAAGAAAACCAATTGCACTCATGGAGTTGCTGAAAAGTGGATTTCAAATGGCTTATCATACGCATACCAAGCAAGCGAAAAATGGAGAAACCATTTATTTCTGTTACGATTATGGCTATCTTCGATTGGATGAACAGATGGTTCAAATCATTAGCCCAATATAATTTTATTGCATAAAAAAGCCAGTATTGCTACTGGCTTTTTGTTTGGGGAGGAAGACGGGTCTCGAACCCGCGACCTTCGGAACCACAATCCGACGCTCTAACCAACTGAGCTACAACCTCCGTTTAAGTGGGTGCAAATATACAAAATCTTCTTCAAATGATAAAATCCGATTTTGCAAATAGTAATTTTTTCTATTCGTAATTTTACAGCTCACATTCCAAAATCTGAAGATGTCCGTTATCAATACAACAATACTTGAACAAGCCATGAACTATAGCGCATATATGGCGCTGACTGAACAGTTGGTAAATGAAGGCCGCACCAGTGGCCCCAACCAGAGTGAAGCTTATGTATATTACACAAAGCTCAATTTGCAAAGAATGAACCGACTCAATAAAACCATCACTATTCCTACTGAGCTGAGTGAACTTATTGCTCAAAAAGCACAGCACTGGACTTGGCTCATTATCACCGAACCTTGGTGTGGAGATGCAGCACAATGCGTTCCTGCTCTAGAAAAGCTTGCTTTGTGTAGCCCAAATATTCAAACAAAATACATCCTCCGTGACGAAAACCCTGAGGTCATGGATGCTTATTTAACGAATGGAGGAAGGTCTATTCCGAAATTGATTTGTTTGGATGAACAGCTTCAAGAAGTATTTACATGGGGGCCAAGACCCGACGTGATTCAAGCCGTCATGAATGACCTCAAGGCTAACGGAGTGACTGAAATTGCTCAGATTGTAGAAGCCATTCAGAAAGCTTACAACGATAACAAGCAAGCAGGGATTTATGAGGAGCTCGCTGCGGTTTTGAACAGCATCTAAACTTGAAAATAAATCAATAAAAAAGGGGGCGCTGGCCCCCTTTTTTATTGAATCAGTATACTGAATTAGAGTGTTCCTCTGTTTTCTTGTTCGCGTTCGATGGCTTCAAATAAAGCCTTAAAGTTTCCTTTTCCGAATGATTGCGCACCTTTTCTTTGGATAATTTCAAAGAACATCGTTGGGCGATCCACGACTGGCTTGGTGAAGAGTTGTAATAAGTAACCCTCGTCATCGCGGTCAATGAGAATGCCATGAGACTTCAAGAGTTCGACATCTTCATCGATGGCACCAACGCGATCAAGTAAATCGTCGTAGTAGGTTTCTGGAACATACAAAAACTCAACCCCACGATCGCGCATGGCAGATACAGTGGCTACGATATCGTTAGTAGCAACGGCGATGTGTTGTACACCTGGGCCATTGTAAAAATCAATGTATTCTTCAATTTGAGACTTTTTCTTGCCTTCGGCTGGCTCATTGATTGGAAATTTAATGCGGCCGTTTCCGTTAGACATCACTTTAGACATCAAGGCAGTGTAGTCTGTAGAAATGTCTTTGTCGTCGAAAGAAACAATTTGCGCAAAACCCATGACCTTGCCATAGAATTCTACCCAGTCATTCATTTCATTCCAACCTACATTCCCTACCATGTGGTCAATGAATTTAAGCCCAACTGGCTCAGGGTTGTAATGAGATTCCCACTTTTTGTAGCCCGGTAAAAAGATGCCGTTGTAGTTCTTACGCTCTACGAAAATATGAACGGTTTCGCCGTAAGTATAGATTCCTGATCGAACTACATAACCATTTTCATCTTCTTCACGGGTTGGTTCCATATAAGGTTTTGCGCCACGCTTTGTAGTTTCTTCAAATGCTTTAGTTGCATCCTCTACCCAAAGAGCAACCACTTTAACACCATCACCGTGCTTATTAATATGTGCATTGAGTTCACCATCTTCTTGTAATGGTGTTGTCAGAACGAGTCTGATTTTATCTTGCTTGAGCACATACGATACACGATCTTTCATGCCTGTTTCAAGACCAGCATAGGCCTCTGACTGAAAACCGAAAGCTGTTTTGTAATAATGTGCACTTTGCTTGGCGTTGCCTACATAAAGTTCAACGTAGTCGGTGCCGAGTAAAGGAAGGAAATCTTCGGCGTCGTGAAATATTTTTTCTAGACTGTAGTCGTAGTTTTGGATGTCTTTTAAATTTTTAATCTCTGCCATAAAGGTGAATTTAAGTCAAAATTAGGGATTAAAGCCGAGTTAATGCTGCCAAGAGAACATGTAATCTGGCAATTCAAGTTCTAAAGCACGTTTGGTCAAACAAAGCGGCTTAAAGGTATCGACCATCACAGCGAGTTCTTCAGTTTCTGTTTTTCCGATACTTCTTTCATAAGCTCCTGGATGCGGGCCATGCGGAATACCTGCCGGATGCAAGGTAATTTGTCCTTTTTCGATGTTATTGCGGCTCATGAAGTCACCATCTACATAATAAAGTACTTCATCTGAGTCAATATTAGAGTGGTTGTATGGTGCCGGAATGGAATCTGGGTGGTAGTCATATAAGCGCGGCACAAATGAGCACACCACAAACGCCGATGTTTCAAAAGTTTGATGTACCGGAGGTGGTTGGTGTACTCGCCCGGTTATTGGTTCAAAGTCATGGATGGAGAACGCATAAGGATAGTTATAGCCGTCCCAACCTACAACATTAAAAGGATGATGCGCATATGTGTAATCGTACAAAACATCTTGCTTTTTAATTCTGATCAGAAAATCACCTTCTTCATTATGGGTTTCCAATTCATGTGGCGCTCTGATGTCGCGCTCGCAGAATGGAGAATGCTCTAGCAATTGCCCAAACCAATTTCTGTAACGCTTAGGAGTGTAAACAGGATGAAACGACTGTATGATAAACAAACGGTTGTTTTCGTCATTGAATTCTAACTGATAAATCATACCGCGCGGAATCACGAGGTAATCTCCGTAAGCAAAATCAATGTTGCCGAGTTGAGTACGCAATTTACCAGAACCTTTATGAATAAAGATGATCTCATCTGCATCTGCATTCTTGTAGAAATAATCTTTCATAGAAGCAGAAGGCGCAGCAAGCTCGATATAAACATCTGAATTCACCAACACCGGAACACGGCTCTCGACATAATCAGGGTTTGGTTTCAAATCATAACCTCTAAAACTGCGCATCAACATATTTTTTTGAATGGCGATTTCAGGGGCAATATTTTTCTGAGCTCCAACTTTCTTAACTACAGTTGGTGGTTGAATATGGTATAGCAACGAGGACATGCCGTCAAAACCAATGGTTCCGAAGAGTTGTTCGTGGTAAATAGACCCATCCGGCTGGCGAAAAACAGTGTGTCGCTTGTGAGGAATTTGACCCAATTTGTGATAAAATGGCATTGTTTTCAGTTTTAGTTAGGACAAAACTAAACGAATCAACGACTGCAACAAATGATTTTGGTCAGTTTTCTGTAGATGAAAAAACTACTTTTTCAAGACGCATGCAGAAAAGACATTATTTTTGTTGCAACATCAATTCAACAAAATGACAAAAATCTTGGTTATTGGTTCTTGCGGACAAATCGGAACCGAACTCGTTTTAGCGCTCCGAACTAAATTTGGTAACCAAGCAGTAGTGGCTGCAGACCTCAGAGACACCTGTCCTGAAATTTTACAAGATGGTCCTTATATAAAGCTTGATGCACTGGATCGCGAGCAAGTCAGAGCTTATGTCATCGAACAAAAAATTGAGCAAGTCTATTTACTAGCTGCTCTTTTGTCGGCTACTGCAGAAAAAAACCCGGACTTTGCCTGGAAATTGAATATGGAGGGTTTGTTCACCATCCTGGACCTCGCAAAAGAGGGCTACCTCAAAAAAATATTTTGGCCGAGCTCCATTGCCGTATTTGGCCCTACTACCCCAGCCGATCAAACACCACAGCATACAGTCATGGAGCCCACAACTGTGTACGGCATTTCTAAGCAAGCCGGCGAGCGCTGGTGTGAATACTACCACAATAAATTTGGCGTCGATGTACGCAGCATACGCTACCCTGGCCTCATTTCATACAAAAGCCTACCTGGCGGTGGCACCACCGATTATGCGGTCGATATTTTCTACAAAGCAAAATCTGAAGGGAAGTTTACCTGTTTTTTAAGCGCCGACACTGCCCTACCCATGATGTTTATGGACGATGCCATTCGTGGCACCATTGAATTGATGGAAGCCCCTGCAGAAAAAATTAAAATCCGTTCTGCCTATAATTTAGCAGGTTGCAGTTTTACACCAGCCGAACTCGCTCAAGAAATTCAAGCCCTTCAACCAGGCTTTGAAATCAACTACGCCCCTGACTTTCGCCAAGCCATTGCAGACAGCTGGCCAAATTCAATCGACGATTCTCACGCCTCCACAGATTGGGGCTGGAAAGCACACTTCGACACCAAGGCGATGGTGAAAGTGATGCTGGAGAACGTGGGTCTATAAAAAATTTGTTGTGCTAGAAGCTTGATAAATAAAGCTTCATCAACAATTTTAATGGAAAATATATTTTTGTTTAATCATTTTGTTGTTTTGTTAAACAAATTATGTTTAACTTTATCTCGTAATCGTTAAACAAAACTATTCGCCATGTCTACAATTGAATTCAATGAAGCATTAATTGGTCTAGAAAACAATTTGCAATCTTTTGCGCTTTCATTTACAAGAAATCGTGAAGACGCAAGGGATTTAACGCAAGAAACCATGTTAAAAGCGATCACGTATCGCAATTATTATACGCCTCAAACAAACTTTAAGGCGTGGGTCTTCACAATTATGCGTAACTTGTTCATTAATCAGTACAGAAGAAAGGTTAAATCTGGTGCTATTTTCGACCACAGCAAAGAATTATTTTTGGTCGGCAACATCCAGAGCCACGACGACAACGCAATAGAGAAGATTGGTGTAAAAGACATCAACAAGCAAATCAACTTATTAGGAGAGGAATACAAAGAGCCTTTTGAAATGCATTTTGAAGGCTTCAAATACAAAGAGATCGCAGACAAACTAGGTATTCCGATCGGAACCGTGAAAAGCCGGATTTTCATCGCTCGCAAGAAGCTGATGGAAGCTTTACCGGAATTCGCATTTTCGGCAAATTAATTTATGACAAAAAAAATACACATTATTGGCTCCGGAATTTCAAGTCTTTCGGCTGCTTCTCATTTGGCAAAGGCTGGGCATCAAGTTACTATTTTTGAAAAGAACAGTTCTATTGGTGGTCGTGCCCGACAATTTGAAGTAGATGGCTTTGTTTTTGATATGGGGCCCTCCTGGTATTGGATGCCCGATGTTTTTGAAAAATTTTATCAGTCTTTTGGCTATACAAGCTCAGACTTTTACGAACTCAAAAGACTTGACCCTTCTTATCGTGTTTATTGGCCTGACCACAGCTACACAAATGTGCCTGCTGAAATGCCAAAACTAGAAGCATGGTTTGAATCTTTAGAACCAGGTAGTTCTTTAAAACTTCA
>CAZPWB010000060.1:0-12775 GCA_964590425.1 uncultured Lishizhenia sp.
TTGGTAATAAATAAAACAAGGTCTTCTGAATTGTAGTCGGTATGGGGTGCGGCCACCATCAGAAATGAGATAGAAGCCAAGTTCACCATTTCCACCTTCTACTGCATGGTAAACTTCACCGGCAGGCAGTTCGGTTTCTCCCATAACAATTTTGAAGTGATAAATAAGCGCTTCCATGTTGTTGTAAACATCTGCCTTAGGAGGAAGGTAAAAATCAGGAAGGTCTGCTTTGTAGTCTCCTTCTGGGAGATTGTTGTAGGCTTGCTCAATGATGCGCAAACTTTGACGAATTTCCTCTTGACGCACCATAAAGCGGTCATAGGTGTCGCCATTGACACCAACAGGAATGATAAAATCAAAGTCTTCGTAGGAGGAATAAGGGCTCATGACGCGCACGTCGTAGTCAACGCCTGCTGCGCGCAAGTTTGGCCCTGAAAAGGAATAAGACAGTGCACGTTCTGCAGAAATTGGCCCAGCTCCTTTGGTGCGGTCCATGAAAATGCGGTTGCGCGCTAACATGCCATCGAATTCTTCAAATGCTTTCGGGAAGGTTTTCAAGAAAGACTTGAGTTTTTCGTGAAAAACGGGCGTGAAGTCGCGCTCAAAACCTCCAATTCTTCCCATGTTGGTCGTGAGGCGAGCTCCACTTAACTCTTCATAGAGTTCGTAGATTTTTTCGCGCTCTGAAAATGGGTAAAAGAAAGAGGTGAGGGCTCCTGCATCGACTCCAACTACTGAGTTGCAAATAAGGTGGTCTGCAATACGGGCCAATTCCATGATGATCACGCGCATGTATTGAACGCGTTTTGGAATCTCTACTCCAATGAGTTTCTCAACGGTCATTTCCCAACCGATATTGTTGATTGGGCTCGAACAATAATTAAGGCGGTCGGTGATAGGTGTGATTTGATTGTAAGGACGTCTTTCAGCCAATTTTTCAAAAGCACGGTGAATATAACCAACCGTTTGCTCTGATGAAATGATTTTTTCGCCGTCTACTTTAAGGATATTTTGAAAAATACCGTGGGTAGAAGGGTGGGTCGGACCAAAATTAATGGTAGCAATATTTGCAGGGTCTGGGTTCTGCAATATATCTTTTATGTCTTGGCTCATATTTCGTTGGTATTGCGTCCGAAAAATCTGTCGTCTTTGTCTTCTCTGGTGCCATCTTCCAAAACGTATTCTTTGCGCATTGGGAAATAATCCATGTCGTCCATGTTGAGGATGCGGCGGAGGTCTGGGTGTCCGGTAAATTCAATACCGTAGAAATCATAGGTTTCGCGCTCCATCCAGTTAGCACCTGCAAATAAGTCTGTGATGGTGGCAATTTGCAAAGCATCTTTGGCCAAATACCCTTTGATACGCAAACGCAGGTTGTTTTTCCAAGAATGCAATTGATACACCACTGCAAATTCACGATTTGCATTTTCAGGATAATGAATACCTGCAATATTGGTTAAGTAATTCACACTGAGGCTAGGATGCTGTTGCAACCAAGCAATCATTTGGTGAATACTTGATGGAACTGCTTCAATATTGAGCATACCATAAGCTTCTTCGTGAGCAAGAACGGCAGCGCCAAATTCTGCTTGAAGGGCCGCTAGAAAATCTTGGTTATTTAGCTTCTCCATGTTGATCGATATCGATTTCGTAGGTACCTAACAAATGTTTGTATTCTTCTGAGTAGCGTCTGCGGTTGGATTCTTTTTTAACCAATTCATGGATATTCATGACGCCTTCAATGATTTGTTCTGGTCTTGGTGGGCACCCCGGAACGTAAACATCGACAGGGATAATGCGGTCAATACCTTGAAGAACGGAGTAAGTATCAAAAATACCGCCAGAAGATGCACAAGCTCCGACAGATAAAACCCATTTCGGCTCAGCCATTTGCTCATAAACTCTTTTAAGAACAGGCCCTAGTTTTTTAGAAATGGTTCCGGCTACAATGAGTAAGTCTGCTTGTCTTGGTGTAAACGACATGCGTTCCATACCAAAACGAGAGAGGTCATAGGAACTTCCCATGGTTGCCATAAACTCAATACCACAACAAGAGGTTGCAAACGGCAAAGGCCAAACAGAGTTGGCACGGGCAAGCGCAATGGCTTTGTCAAGGGTGGTGAGCTGATAGCCCTCACCATTGATGGTTTCGAGGTCTTCTATTTTTCCCATTCTAATGCTCCTTTTTTATAGATGTAGTAAAAGCCGGTTAAGAAAAAACCGACAAACATAATGACTGCTAATAATCCTTCTAGTTTGAGTTCATAGAAGTTAACGGCGTAGGGGTAGAAGAAAATAACTTCTACATCAAACAACACAAATAAGATAGCTGTCATGAAGTAACGAATCGAAACTGGAAAACGGGCATTTCCTTGCGCATCAATTCCACATTCGAAGTTGTCGTCTTTTTTGACAGAGGTGATTCTTGGGGTAAGTTTGTGTGTGACAAACAGTGTAAAAATCACAAAACCTGCCGCTACTGCGATTTGCATGAGTAATGGCAAATAATTGGCGCTTGATGCTGCTTCCATTGGTCTAGTTTAAATATCGTAACAAAAGTTACTGAACTTGGTTTTGAATTGCGGCACAAATTTACTATTTACCTTTATTTAAACACAAAAAAAGCCGAGAAAATCTTCCCGGCTTTTCAATTTAGATTCCTTATGAACTACTTAATGTGAAAACGCAAGCCAATATTGGAGAAGTTACCTGCACTAAAGCTGGTTCCGAGGCCTGCGATTTGATTCACATTAAAGCCAGGTCGTAGTTCCATGTATAAATGTAAAGGTTTCCAGAATTCACGTTTTTTTCCAACTTGAAAGTCGATTCCTAGTGGCGCATAAACACCAAAGCCAAAGCCTCCTTTGTTCTCAAAGCTTTCGTGTTCGTGTGTACCATTGTTATACATAATGTCGTTGAACAATCCAAAAGGATAAGAATTGCCGTAAGGAGATACATTGTGACGAACATGGGTAACACCATTGTATGACAGGCCAAAATTCACGCCAATCCCGCCATAGAAACTCCAGCGCTTATCTGCTTTATAACGGAAAATAAGTGATGCGTCTAGACGTATTTGTTCTTGGGAATAAGTTGCGTTATAACTGTGCGTGCTAAATGAATCAACAAAAAACTGCTCTCCGGTTTGTGAACTTGTGAGTGTATCTACACGAAATGTTTCTGTGTAAGATCCACCTGTAGAAAGTGCATTGCCTTGGTTGATATGCATGAGCCCGACACGCAAAGTTGCATTTGGCATTTTGCCAAGATTCAGCCCAAGGCTTAAAGATTGAGATTGACCAGGAAAAGAAAAATTAAAAACTGGATTCGTATTATAGGCGCTTAAATCTTGTTGTAGAATGCTAGAGGAAGGCGCTAGTGCTTGAAAATCAGTCAGGCTACCTTTGCCTGCGTTAAAAAAAGATCCCGATTGTAAATAAATCCCTTCCACACTGACTTGGGCGTAGGACGCCCCGAAGCAAATTAAACCAAAACTTAAAACTAATTTTTTCATAAATATTTTTTTGTTGCTTACAACGACGTTTGTATTGTTTTATTGTTACTAGTTAAGTATTGATATTTTAATGTTTTGTATTCTTTTTTGTAAGTTTGTACATGCGTTTTTGGGCACTATTTCTTTCAGTTTATTTTTTGCTACTTTCTTTAGCACCAAACTGGCAAGGGCTTGAATTTTTAAAAACCGAAGCTTTGCTCAAACACTACCAAGCCTACCAAAAGGAAGTGCAAGACCCCAGTTTTTTGGCCTTTATTCAAGAGCATTATCTTCAACAATTCTCGGAAGCCCACACAGAGCACCGCGAACTTCCCTTTAAATCAACCGTTCAGCATAGCGTCCAGTATTTTTGTCAAGAACTTCAACCTATTGAAACTCCTGTTTCTTCATTGGTTGTAAGCCCGCACCACGAGCGCAATCATGTGGCGCCTCATAATCTTGCGGTCAACGACTACTTCCACTTTTGGCATCCTCCTCAATTATAATTAAGCACTGCTTTCTAGTTCTTAATTCTAATTGAAATTTTTATGTTAAATCGCATCATTCATTGGTCGATACACAACAAATTAATTGTTGCCGTATTGACACTTGCTCTCATCGTTTGGGGTTTGTTTTCGTTAAAACAACTACCCATCGATGCCGTTCCAGATATTACTAATAATCAGGTTCAAATTGTAACCCAGGCACCAGCTGCCAGCGCCACGGACATCGAACGCTTTGTTACCTTTCCGGTAGAGCAAACCATGGCCACCATTCCAGGAATCGAAGAAATCCGTTCGTTTAGTCGCTTTGGACTCAGTGTTGTTACGGTTGTTTTTACAGAACAAACCGATATCTATTGGGCCAGGCAACAAGTGCAAGAACGCTTGTCTGAAGCTAAGAATAGCATTCCAGCTGGTTTTGGCGATCCTGCTATGGCACCGTTAAGCACAGGCCTCGGAGAAATTTACCAATATACTTTGCGCGCAAAGTCTGGTTACGAAAAAAAGTTTAGCCCTTCGGATTTGCGCAGCATTCAAGATTGGGTCATCAGAAGGCAGTTGCTTGGTGTCAAAGGAGTAGCCGATGTCAGTGGCTTTGGTGGTGAACTCAAGACCTATGAAATCGCTATAAACCCAGTGCTACTCAAAGCTCATGAAATCACCCTCGATGAAGTTTTCAAGGCGGTTGAAGCCAATAATGAAAACACAGGTGGCGCCTACCTTGAGCGCCAGCAAATGACTACTTACATTCGTACAGAAGGGCTCTTGACCAGTTTGTCCGACATTGAACAAATCCAAATAAATCATCCAAGTGCCGAGACGCCAATTTACATCAGGGACATCGCTAAAGTGAGTTTTGGCGCTCAAATCCGCTACGGCGCCCTCACCATTGACGACAAAGGCGAGGCTGTTGGCGGCATTGTCCTCATGCTAAAAGGGGCAAATTCATCTGAGGTCATTGATTTAGTCAAAGAGCGCGTGGCCCAAATTGAACAAAACCTGCCAGAAGGAGTCGAACTCAATGTTTACCTCGATCGCACCAATCTCGTGGACCGCGCTATTCATACAGTAAGCACCAACTTAATTGAAGGTGCGCTCATTGTCATATTTGTACTCGTTTTACTCTTAGGAAATCTCCGGGCAGGGCTCATCGTGGCTTCGGTCATTCCGTTGGCTATGCTCTTTGCCATAGCCCTCATGAATATTTTTGGGGTGTCGGGTAACCTGATGTCTTTGGGTGCGCTCGATTTCGGCCTCATCATCGATGGCGCCGTGATCATCGTTGAATCTACCCTGCATATCTTACAACATCGCAAAATCGGCAGACTATCACAGGACGAAATGAACAACGAAGTGTATCAATCGGCTTCTAAGTTTAGTAAGAGTGCGGTTTTTGGACAGATCATCATTTTGGTGGTTTATTTACCTATTCTGGCTTTGGTTGGCATTGAAGGCAAGATGTTCAGGCCAATGGCGCAGACGGTCATCTTTGCGATTTTCGGGGCGCTCTTGCTCTCCTTGACTTATGTACCAATGGTATCTTCGCTGTTTTTATCTAAGCAGATTAAACACCAACAAGGTCTCAGTGAACGCCTCGTAGCTGCCTTCCGTAAGCGTTACACACCACTTTTAATACTGGTGCTGCGTCAACAAAAATGGGTACTCAGTGCCGTAGCGCTTTTATTTGTTGTTTCTTACCTTTTGTTTGGAAAACTAGGTGCCGAATTCATCCCTTCTTTAGATGAGGGCGATTTCGCTGTAGAAACACGACTCATGACCGGAACCGGTTTGTCTAAAACAATTGAGGCCACCACCATTGCCTCTCAGGTCTTACTGCAAAATTTTCCAGAAATTAAGCAGGTTGTCGGAAAAATCGGTACGGCTGAAATCCCAACTGACCCGATGCCTATGGAGGCCTGTGACCTCATGATCATCCTAAAGGACAAAAAGGAGTGGGTGAGTGCACAGTCCAAAGAAGAGCTGGCTAGTAAAATGCAAGCCAAACTCGATGAAAGACTACCAAGTGTTTCTTTCGGTTTTCAGCAGCCCATTCAAATGCGTTTCAATGAGCTCATGACCGGCGCCAAACAAGATGTTGTGGTCAAAATTTATGGTGAAGACTTCGATTTGCTGAGCCGCTATGCTCAACGTGTAGGTTCCCTTGCACAAGATATTGAGGGTGTTCAAGACCTTTATGTAGAAGAACTCAGTGGTTTGCCACAACTCATTGTTCGTTATGATCGCGCAGCCTTGGCCCATTATCAAGTATCGATTGCCGCCGTGAATCAAGCGGTAAATCTCGGTTTTGCAGGTCAAAGCGCTGGTTTTGTTTTTGAAGGTGAACGCAAATTTGAGCTCGTTGTCAAACTCAAACGAGATTTCCGACAAGCGCCTTCAGACCTCAATCAATTGTTTGTGACCAATGACCTGGGGCAAGAAATTCCGTTGTCAGAATTGGCCGATATCAAAATAGAAAATGGGCCCAACCAAATTCAACGAGACGATGCCAAAAGACGCATCTTAGTCGGTTTTAATGTCCGTGGCCGAGATGTCGAAAGTATCGTTTCGGAATTACAGCAAAAGATGGACAACACCATGCAATTTGAAACTGGTTATTTCTCAAAAATAGGCGGAACCTTCGAGAATTTAGTACATGCCCGTGACCGGCTCCTGATCGCTGTTCCCGTTTCTTTATTGTTGATATTCTTTTTGTTGTATCTTACCTTTCAGTCGATCAAACAAGCAGCGCTCATTTATTCGGCCATTCCTTTAGCTTCAATTGGTGGTATTCTGGCGCTCTATTTCCGAGGTATGCCATTTTCCATTTCAGCAGGTGTCGGTTTTATTGCCTTGTTCGGTGTAGCGGTTCTGAATGGCATTGTCTTAATTGCTGAGTTCAATACCTTGCGCAAGACGGGTGCGCCACTTTTACAAGTAGTTGTTAAGGGAACAGCGAATCGCCTCAGGCCAGTACTCTTGACTGCATTTGTAGCTTCTTTGGGCTTTTTACCAATGGCGCTTTCACAGGGAAGTGGGGCCGAGGTTCAAAAACCATTGGCAACGGTTGTCATTGGCGGGCTCATTTCTGCCACCTTACTGACCTTATTTATTTTACCGGTGCTCTATGTCATTTTTGAAAAACCTTTTCGCATGAGAAAGAAGAAAATCATATCCTTATCATTAGTCTTCCTATTGGCTCCTTCTTATCAAGCCCAGCAGCGCTTCACAGATGCTGAGCTTTTTGCCAAATTACTGGATCAAAATGGTTTTGTGAAGGCAGAAAGTTTAGAAGCACAGCGACAATTAGCACTGGGTGCTGGCGCTGCATCGTGGCAGCCACTTTCAGCATCTTTCATGATGGGGCAATTCAATTCGAACTACAATAAAGATAACAACCTGACGCTCAGTCAGGCTTTGCCCATTTCAGGTGCAAATCGAATTCAAATTCAAATAGGCAAAACAAATGCCAGTCTTTCTGAGCTTGAACTCACCTTGCTCAAAATGGACTTGCAAAGAACCTTTTCAGAACTTTTGCAAACCATTCGTTTCCAAACCAAAGAACTAGACCTGTTGCAAGCGCAAGACTCCATTTATAAGTTACTCGATCAAAAAATGCAAATTCGCTACGAGACAGGTGCAATTTCAAAAATGGATCAACTCTTGGTGTACTCTAGATCAGCAAGAGCCAGTGCTCAATTGGTACAGCAAAAACAAAATTTGCAGAAAACCTATTCACAACTCTATGCGCTGCTCAATTACACTGGGCCAGTATTTGAATTAGCCGATGGTTATCATTTCGATGTTTTACCTTTGTTAGCTCCTTCGCTAAAAATTTCGCATCCACTAATTGAGCAGTACAACAAGACAGCTCAAAGAATGGAGTTAGATATCAAGCTAAATAGAGCAGGGCAGTTACCCAGCCTGACGCTCGGATATTTTAATCAAACGCTCGTCGGGATGCAAAACTTAAATGGTCAAGATGTCTATTTCGGTCCGAATGTCCGTTTTCAAGGAGGACTTATTCAAACACAAATCCCAATAGATTTCAAGGCGGCACAGCAGCGAAACAATGCATTAACGTTGGCACTTGAGCAAAATCAACTCCAACAACAGCAGCAAAGTCAGGCTTTTGAAAGCGAGCAAGCACAACTATACAAGCAATATGTCGAAATGACAGCTGTTTATCAAACGCTGTCTACTCCAATTCAAACAGAATTACAACAGTTGCAGGCAGATGCAACACTTCAGTTCGATAGTGGTGAAATTTCACTCATTGAATTGATCCAATTACAAGACCATAAATTGGTTCTAGAAAAAGAACTACTACAATGGCAACACGAACTCAAAATGCTTTACATACAATATAACTGGTATACCAATGAAAACCTTAAATAAGCTATTTGCCATGAGCACAACATGTTTGTTGCTTTTGGCGGCTTGCTCCTCTGAGCAAAGCGAAACAACCAATCAAGCGCCTGTCGAGCAGTCCAAGAGTCAATTGCTTACACTCAGTGCCAAACAGCAAAAAGATCTGGGTCTACAAATCGGGGGGCTCAAGCAGCAACAACTTGGCCTCAGTATTTTTGCCAACGGTCAGATTGAAGTGCCACCCCAAAATAAATCTTACATTTCTATGCCCTTTGGAGGCTATATCAAGCAAATCAAAGTGCTCGATGGCATGCGCGTCAGAAAAGGCCAGGTGCTCATGAGCGTTGAACATCCGGATATCATTCAGTTACAGCAAGACTACCTTGAAGTACTTGGTGAGTTTGCTTTTTTGGAAGCCGATTATCTCAGACAAAAGCAACTATTTGAAAAAGACGCAGGTTCTGCTAAAAGCTATCAACAAGCCAAAAGTACATATGCCGTTGCCAAAGCACAAATGAGCGGCTTGCAAGTGAAATTAGAAATGGCCGAGGTAAATCTTACTCAACTTAAAGAAGGGAAAATTCAGCGTGTGCAACAAATTCGTTCTCCTTTTGATGGTGTCGTTACGAAAGTCACCGCAAATGTTGGAGCTTTTGCTGAGCCCAAAGATCGCTTGTTAGAAATCATTGATTTAAAGCATGCCCATGCAGAATTAGTCATATACGAAAAGTACCTCGCTTATCTCAAAAAAGATCAAAAAGTAATCTTGAATTTCATCGATGATACCAAACCCGTTGAGGCGTCGGTTTTTCTCATTGGCAGCGAAATCAGTGCTGAAAGAACGGTTAAAGTGCATTGTCATTTCAAAAAACTACCAACAGTGATTACGCCAGGGTCTTATCTAAGAGCTGAAATTCAGGCTGAGGTTTCTGACCACTGGGTCTTGCCAATAGCAGCTATCGTTCAGCATAAAGGAAAAGATGTTGTTTTTATTCAAGAAGGAGACAACTTTTTACCAATTGAAATCGACTTAATCTTGTCTAATGAAACTTTAAGTGCCATTGGCGAAAAAATTATGCAAGACTCAAAAATGCAAAAATCGTTCATACAGGAGCCTATGACTTATTAGCGATGCTCAATAAAGAAGTCGAGTAATTTTAATCAAATTGATCTTGGAAAATTTTTCAAATCAATCAAAATAGTCAAATCAAATTTAACCGTTTCATCAAATACAAATAAAAACTCAAGACCATGAAAATAAACTTCAAAAACATCCAAATCCAACATTTACTTGGTATTACCCTTGTTGGAGGACTTTTAATGCTGGGCTCTTGTAAGAAATCATGGGCTTGCCATGAAGACAACATCAGTGGCGCGGGTGACGACGATTCACATAATAAAGGCATGAATTGCATGCAG
Organism: uncultured Lishizhenia sp.; assembly: GCA_964590425.1. Classification (GTDB taxonomy): domain Bacteria; phylum Bacteroidota; class Bacteroidia; order Flavobacteriales_D; family Crocinitomicaceae; genus UBA952. Next base: position 9,784 of record CAZPWB010000060.1, read on the forward strand.
TGTCATACGGCTTCTGGTGATGGCGAGGGCTGTTTCAATGTTGCGGGTACTATTTATCAGACTGATTTACAAAATACGGTCAATAGTGGTAAGGTTGAATTGTTTACTGAGCCAAATGGTCAAGGGACCTTAAAATATACCATCGCCATTGACAGTAAAGGTAATTTCTATACCACAGCCAACGTTGATTATACTGGGCTTTATCCTAAAGTTACAGCGCCGTCAGGAAACAGCGTTTCTATGGTTTCAGCCCTAACATCTGGCGCCTGTAATTCATGCCATGGCCAAAGTACTTCCAAGATTGGAATTGATTAAATGCCTCAGGAGGTTTAGTTAGGAATCTTACTATCTCAAATTTAAAGCTCAATTTGGTTCGCTGAATTGAGCTTTTTTTTCATTGAACATTTTGATAAACTCCTCTTCCTTGGCCGGTGAAATCAATAGTTCGTTGTATTTGTTATAGTGGAGAACTAGGCATTTCCAGGATGTACTCATTTTCCAACCCGCATAAAAACCATTTGATGGCTCAATTTTTTTTAATGCGCTATATGGGATTCTTTTTTTGAATCCGATACTTTGGCAAAGTAAATGATCGTCTAAAAAAGTGTATTTGGTTGTGGAGGGTAATATCCAAACAATAAAAATGAATAACAAAGCCCAAATTGATCCCAGTCCGTAGATGGCAGAAAAATCTTTCTCGATAAAGTAAATGAGCGCAGCTACGCCAGAATATATACAAAAAACAAAAGCCGTTATAGCCCAGCGGAAGCCATCTCTTTTAGAATGGAAAACCATTTTTAATGGTGTTAGCTTACCAAGCAAAAAGTGGTTTGTCGCTCATGAGTGCGTTGACCTCTTTTCTGACTTCAGCAATGATTTGTTCATTGCTAGCGTTCATCAGGACTTTGTCCATGAGTTGTACCATTTGAGCGATTTCATTTTCTTTGACACCTCTGGAGGTAAGCGCCGCAGTTCCAACACGAATTCCGGAAGTGACAAACGGAGATTCAGTGTCAAATGGCACCATGTTCTTGTTCACGGTGATATCGGCAAGTACTAATGCATTTTCTGCATCTTTACCGGTAATGCCTTTTGAACGAAGATCGATGAGCATGCTGTGGTTGTCGGTGCCGCCAGAAACAATGTTGTAACCAAGTTTAACGAGTTCTGCTGCAAAGGCAGCCGCATTGGTTTGTACTTGCTTCATGTAGACTTTGTAGGCTGGGTCAAGTGCTTCGCCAAAAGCAACTGCTTTGGCTGCAATGACATGCTCTAGTGGCCCACCTTGAATACCTGGGAAAACCGCCGCATCTAGCAAGGCGCCCATCGATTTGAGGTTACCATTGTTCCAACGCAAACCAAATGGGTTCTCGAAGTTGTGGCGCAACATGATGATACCGCCTCTTGGACCTCTTAAAGTTTTGTGAGTAGTAGACGTTACAATATGACAGTGCTCGAGTGGATCATTGAGCAAGCCCGCCGCAATAAGACCAGCAGGGTGTGAGATGTCGGCTAAAACCAAGGCGCCCACTTCGTCAGCTACCTTGCGAATGCGAGCGTAGTCCCAATCACGGGAGTAGGCAGAGGCGCCACAAATGATCATTTTTGGTTTTTCGCGTCGGGCTGTTTCTTCCATGAGGTCGTAATCGACCAAGCCAGTTTCTTTTGATACACCATAGAAGAATGGTTGGTATAATTTACCCGAGAAATTGACCGGTGAACCATGCGTCAGGTGGCCTCCGTGTGAGAGATCAAAACCTAAGATTTTGTCTCCGGGTTGTAAACAAGCCAAGAATACAGCCGCATTGGCCTGAGCACCAGAGTGAGGCTGAACGTTTGCCCAAGTGGCACCAAAGAGTTGGCACAAGCGATCAATTGCTAATTGCTCCACTTTGTCAACGACTTCACAGCCGCCATAATATCTTTTTCCGGGAAGACCTTCAGCATATTTATTGGTGAGTACAGAACCCATGGCCTGCATGACGTCATCGCTCACGAAGTTTTCTGAGGCGATGAGTTCAATACCGTGTAATTGACGCTCCTTTTCAGCGGCGATCAAATCAAAAATAGCTTGGTCTTTCATGTTCAATTAAATTTTTTACAAATATGGGAAGAATGCTTTAGATAGCGTTTTTAAGCATGAATAATTCGACGAATTTCATGAAGTTGATGCGTTTGTTGTTCAGCAGCGGCATTATAAATACCACTTGGTAATAGCGCATCGGTTCTGACTTGCCCAGAAGCATGAATGATGTCTCCATTTTCTGTAACAATGCCAACATGATGAATCTTGCCTTTCGCATTGATGAAAAACGCGAGGTCGAGCGCTTGACGCTCCTCATAGCTTACTGCAGCACCAAGTTCTGCCTGTTGGTACGCATCTCTTGGCAAGTTGTAGTCCAGAAGTCTATAGACATTTTGTACAAAGCCAGAGCAATCGATTCCAAAGATGCTTCTTCCTCCCCATAAATAGGGCGTATTTGCGAATGCTTCGATGTACTGCCAAATTGTTTGTTGATTGTAAGCTTCAGGTATTGAATTTTGCGCGTCATTCTTGTGCTGGTAGCTGAAAGCGCCAATTTGGAAACGAGGATCAGTCCCGATGAAGACTCCTCCTGGCAGTAATTGTGTGCCTAACGGGCCTTGTATTTCAAGTACTTGCTTAGCATTGGCAATTTTGGCATCGAGCCAGCGTCGCAACTCTTTTTCTGTAAGGGGTAAAACTTGCTTAAAGTCGATGTAGCCTTCATAGCCATCATGAAGGGTTCTGATTTGCAGCCATGGCTTATTCAAGCTGATTACTTCAAGCGCCTCACCAAAGAGTAGTTGCGTGCACTGCTCTGCGGCATCTGAGGGCTCAGTTCTGACCGGAATGACGGCAAGTGCGCAAAAAGCGTACTGTTGCTTGGCTGTTATCCATTTGATTTTCTCACTCATTGCGTCAAAATTAGCATTTTCGAGGCGATATTTGACTAATTTTACCTTATGAAAT
>CAZPWB010000061.1:0-12265 GCA_964590425.1 uncultured Lishizhenia sp.
TCGGCAAACAGCGCCAGGGCTTTTTCGAGCTTGTCCTGAACCGTCAAAGAAAAATACAAACTAGAGTTTCTTCTCAAAACCTCTCCGCGCGTTTTAGAAAAATTAATTACCACCCCAGATGGTCTCTCAGACTGGTTTGCCGACGACGTCAAAGTCCAAGACGACATCTACACTTTTGAATGGGATGGCAACGAAGAGCAAGCGCGTTTGCTACTCTACAAAATGAACTCCAAAATTCGTTTTCAATGGCTAGAGGACGAAGAAGAAGGCCTAGAAACCTACTTTGAACTCTCGTACATTATTGATCCCATGACCAACTCCGTCATCTTGCACATCACAGACTTCGCTAACCCCTCAGATAAAGAAGGGAATTTAGCTCTCTGGAATCAGGCCATTTCTGAGCTCAAAAGAATTATTGGCGCCTGATTCTGACTTAAATTCTTAATTTTGCCGAAACACCTTTTGCTTGAAAAGACTGGTCCTTTTTAGCCTAAAAGCCTTTACTGGGCCTTTCATCGTGACACTCCTGATCTCGATGTTCATGCTCATCTTACAGTTTTTCTGGGTTTACATCGATGACCTCATGGGCAAAGGCCTCAGTGTTTGGGTGATTCTTGAATTGCTCTTTTATGTCTCGGCGAGCCTAATTCCACTTGCCCTACCCCTAGCCATCTTGCTTTCTTCACTCATGACTTTCGGTAATTTAGCCGAACACAACGAGCTTACAGCCCTGAAATCGAGCGGTTTTTCCTTGCTGCGCATCATGCGTCCACTGATTACCATTGTGGGCATAATCGCTGTCTCGACCTTTCTATTTGCCAATTTTGTCATCCCCGCAGCAAACCTGAAGTGGCACACTCTTATTTATGACATTCAGAACAAAAAAATCTCAACGCTGCTTACCCCTGGCGTTTACTCCAAGCATTTTGAAGGTTTTGCCATTAAAATCGATTCTTTAAAAGGCAATCGCTGCCAGGGCGTAACCATCCACGACTACACCCAACCTAGCCAACTCAGAACCGTGAGAGCTCAAGAAGCAACTGTTTATAAATCGGTAAATGGGCGCTACCTCTTTCTCGATTTAAAAAACGGCAGTATTCTTGAAGAGCTCGAAATTCAAACGCCCATGTATTTGCAAAGCGGTATCTTGACTAACCCTTCAGACCGGCCATCGCGCATCTCTACCTTTGATCAAGGAGTCTATAAACTCGACATCGAAGGCCTAGACCTGAACCGTTCCAAAGAAGACCTTTTCACGGACAAATACGAAATGCTCAATGTATTTCAGATCAATGCAGCCCTTGACAGCGTTGACAAAAAACGCATTCAATTCCAACAACTTTTTGGCTTGCAAACTACACGTGCTTATTTAAGCCTTAATTCTCAAATTTTACCTTCTAAAATTCACGACCCTTCTCTACAAACATTACCGAAGGTACCCGTTAAAAGTTATACCGAACTCGATGCTTCCTCATTGCGAATGGCCCGCACTTTGGCGCTTTCAAAAATTCGCAGAAATCAGCAGCAACTTCAAATGCAACAACAAAACACCGAAGCACTCGACCGTGAAACCACACTCTACTGGATAGAATTTCATCGCAAGTTTGCCCTGACTTATTCGATCATTGTCTTGTTCTTTGTGGGTGCACCCTTAGGTGCTCTCATCAAAAAAGGTGGTTTCGGAGCTCCGGTAGTGATTGCCGCACTCATTTTTATGCTTTATTTTATCTTGATTTCTATTGGAGATAATTTAGCGGATACCGGTTCGATTTCACCCATGCTTGGTATGTGGCTTGCCGCCTTTGTATTTACGCCTGTGGCTTTTCTTTTCACTAGAGCAGCCATTCTCGATAAAAAAATCATATGAAAATCCTGATTGTCAGCCATAAACCTCCTTTCCCCATCTTAGACGGTGGATGCTTGGCTATGGCTAGACTACTTTCAGATACTTTAGCCTTACCCGGTCTCGAACAGCTCGATTACTTCAGTTTCTCTACTCATAAGCATCCATTTGCTGCAGATCAGTTCCCAAAACACGCCAAACTCAATTTATTCCACCAAAGCATTGATACAAAGGTGAAACCCTTGCCAGCGCTGTATGCGCTTTTCAAGCAAGAATCTTATAACCTCACGCGTTTTTATTCTGCAGAAATTACTGAAGCACTCAAAAAACTAGACAAGGCACAGCACTACGACTACATCATTTTTGAGAGTCTGTTTACAGCTATCTATGCGAAGTATTTAAAAGGATCTACACAGGCCAAACTCATTTACAGATCTCATAATATTGAACATCAAATCTGGAAAGACCTCGCTAAAAACACCAAGAACTTCTTGAAGCGTTGGTATCTTTTACAATTGGCTTACAGCCTAAAATGGGCCGAACGCAGTTGCTGGAGTGAAGACCAAGGTGGGCTCAACTTGATTTTGAGTATATCAGGGCAAGACGCCCAAAACATGGAATCCCAGACCTTGACCTCCATTCGTTATTTACCTTCCTCAATTGAAGAACCAACTGAACGATCCAATGCTAATAAACAAGCGTTGTGTTTTATTGGTGCCTTTGATTGGCAACCCAACGTTGAGGCAGTAGACTGGATCATTACCAAGGTTTTACCTATGCTTAGAAAAGAAATGCCAAATTTAGTTTTTCATATAGCAGGCAAAAGCTCTGATCAAATTTCAAGGTGGCAAATTCCAGGGGTTCAGTGCCATGGTTTTGTCCCAGATTCCAAAGCATTTATAGCTAACAACGGATTGTTTATCAGTGGCTTGCAGGCCGGTTCAGGTGTCAAGATGAAAGTGCTCGAGGCCATGAGCGTAGGCGCACCAATGGTCCTGACCCAAAAATCTGCCGAAGGCCTAGATGCCTTTGATTATAAAAAGTTGCATCAAGACCCAAATAGCTTTGCTAAAGAGTGCCTCGAACTCCTCCATTCCGCTGAACTGATGCAACAAGACGGTGCCGCCAATTTTAGTTATTATCAGCAGCATTTTTATCCTCAAAAAGTTCAGGCTGATTTACTACACATCCTCAAACAACTCTAAAATTATCCTTAATATTGCCTAGATGTTGAGTATCTTCTTTTGGTTAGGTTTTGTCTTTATTTTGCACAGTTATGTGCTTTACCCATTTTTGCTGAAGTTTTTACAGCGCAAAAAAGGTTTGGGTACACAAAGATCCATGCTGACACACAAACCAGCCTTAAGCATCATCATTCCGGCTCACAACGAAGAACAAGTATTAGCAGAGAAACTCAATTCTATTCTAAATAGTGCCTATGACCTTGAGTTGCTCGAAATCATTGTAGGCATCGATGCTTCCTCTGATTTTAGTGGTATCATAGCAGCATCCTTTACAGATAAATTCCCGAATTATAAGGTCAAGCATTTTACAGAGCGTCAGGGTAAAATTCAAATTGTCAATGCCTTAGTACCTAGTGCCAGCCACGAAATCATCGTACTCACCGACGCCAACGTGCTGTTCACCAAAGATACGCTGAGCGCCCTTAGTCAGCATTTTATCGACCCATCCATCGGCTTAGTAGATACCCGCATGAAAAACTACGGGCTTAAGAATACCGGGATTTCCATGCCTGAGTCCGAATACATTGCAGGAGAAGTGAAAATTAAAGAAGCCGAGGGCCAACTTTGGGGAGCCATGATGGGCCCGTTTGGCGGCTGTTTTGCTTTTCGAAAGCTATGCTTCTCTCCTATTCCGAAGCACTTTTTGGTCGATGATTTCTATATCAACATGACTTGCCTTGAAAAAGGCTTTAAATGCATCAATGAGCCCCAAGCGGTTGTTCTAGAAGACGTTTCCAATGACCTCAGTGTCGAATTCAAAAGAAAAATCCGTATTTCAGCGGGTAATTTCCAAAACCTAACGCGTTTTTGGCGCCAATTGCTCAAATTCAATGGGCTTTCGTTTGCCTTCTTCTCTCACAAAGTATTGCGCTGGATCATCCCAGTATTTTTGGTCTTCATGATCCTGCAGATCCTTAGCCAGGCAGATCATTCTTGGTTTTACAGCATCTGCTATTTCATTTTAATCATGATCCCAATTACGTTCGTTGTCGATTACATCGCTAGAAAACAACAAACGCATGTTGTGTTTTTGCGCTACATCATTCATTTTGTCAGCATGAACTTAGCCTTGTTTTTGGGCCTCATTAAGTTTTTAAGAGGAATCCGCTCCTCAGTCTGGGAACCGACCAAGCGACATCAGTAAGTTTTTCGTATCTTTGTACCCTGATTCACGCCAACGTTATTGTAAGTTGCCTTCCATCCTACTATTTCACACGGCAATTTTATACAACTAACACGCTCTAATGGCAAAATCCAAGGAAACCTTCTCCAAAAAGGAAAAAGAAAAACTAAAGGCAAAAAAGAAAAAAGAAAAATTACTTCGTTCTGAAGAAAGAAAGGCAAATGCCGGTGGTGGCGGCCTTGACAGCATGATGGCTTACGTAGACGAATTTGGACGTATTGTCGATGCACCGATTGATCCTAGTACACGCGTTGAAATCGACGCTGAAACCATAGAAATTGGCATTCCACGCCGCGAAGAATCCGACGAAGACGACGCAGCTGACACAGGCACCGTTATTTTCTTCAATGACTCAAAAGGTTATGGCTTTATCAAAGACAAGGCCAGTGGCGAAAACATCTTTGTACACGCTGCAAACCTCATGCACCCGATCGCCGAACGCGATGTCGTGAGCTTTGAAAAAAGCAAAGGCCAGAAAGGTTGGGTAGCCCTCAACGTGAAAATCCTTCCTAAAGAATAGTTTAGCTATTACTTTTTTTTGAGTGAAAAGGTTGTAAGGATTTATTGTATCATGATCGTGACTTGTTGTGTATTGCCACTTTGTTCAAGATGCAACTGATAAATACCCTTAGGCAGCCCTAATAACTCTACCTGAATGAGCTCGTCTGAACTTTCTATTTGGCGCAGTCTGTTTCCTATATTTGTGTAAACACTTACTTTACTCAAAACTTTATCCGGATTGCTAATTTGAAACTTTCCATTACTTGGGTTCGGGTATGGAATCAGTTGGGTTTGATCCTCAGAATCAGTAAGTGGTGGGTCCTGAGTTGGCATAGCTGAGGCTTGGCAAAACACAGGATCAAATTCAACCGATGCAGCCTGACTATGTGCTAAATAGGCTTGTCCATCAACATTAAACAAGCCGTATTTGCTATAAATATCTGGTAAAAACATAGAATCTTCGCAAAGCAAATTGAATTGGTAATCAAAGTAATAAATGCGTTCGCAATAAGCATCATTTAACTGGGAGTTCATAAGTGCAGCAAAAATGAGGATCTGACGTGCTTGGGGGTCGAGTAAAACGCGATTGGCACCTGATGAATACGTGTTGCCAAGTTCTAAGCTTGGGTCGAATAAAGGTGCTTTAAAAATGGTGTCAGACAAGGGCTGCAGCGGTGATTTCCACCAACCAATTTCCCAAGTGTAATTGAATTGATTATCGCGGTATTGATTGACAATCAGCACACTGTCGTTGTTCAAGCGTTTGTACAACAAGGGTTGTCCTAGACTTTGCACTAAATTAGGTCCTAAAGTTTGTGCATAACCGCTTGCCGTCTCCGTTTGTACGAGATTAAAATACTCGTCGTATTGCTCAGTTAAATAAACTCCTGGCTGAGCCTTTGTCATAACAAGTGTTCGATCACCATCTGATTCCATATAGCACTCGTCAAGATAACCATAACCTGCCACCACACTCATTGGAATGGTATTGATGTAGGTATGTTGTAGGTCATCATTGAGCAAGTAACATTTGAGCATTTCCGTTTCAGTAGGTAGCGTTCGCTCTGTATGGATCATATAAAAACTGTTGCTATTGTGTGGCACCATTTTCAAATTTAAAATATTGAAGGTATCCACTTGATTAGCCAATACCTGCTGGCTCTGATAATCATAAACCACAAAATGGTAAGCATAGGGGCCATTGATCCCAATAGGCCATGTCGGATTGATTCTATTTTTTGCAACGATAAGACACTTGGTGCTGTTGGGAAAAAAGCGAAGCCCATAAAAAGTCGTATTAGCCACTGGTAATTGAAGTGCAATCATCTGGTTCGCAACCTCTTGCTTGGCGCCATTATAATGTTTGATTTGGTATTGACCTGAACCAAACTTTAGGGTGAGTAAACCCGGCCCAGGGTGATCATAGGTAATTGCCGGATCAGTTGAAAAAGCATTGGTATCCAAAACCTGCTGCGCAAAGAGCGCGTTACAGATCAGCATCATTACAAAAGGTAGATATCTTTTCATAGCATTTAGTTTTATATAAGCTACTACGGACTACCTGAAAATTAGGGGGGGGATTTTTTTGCCTTACCAATTGATCAACGGCATCTTGCGTTTTTCATTGACATTCCAAAGGCCAATTTGCAAACCGTTTAGCTCAACACAACGATTGAATAAGCCAACTTGCAAGCCGTTTACCTTGTGTGCCTGATTTTGTATACCGAGCTCTACCCCATTTGCTACATAATATTTATTCGCAAAAAGGTTAATTGCTAAACCATTTACTTTCCGACCAAAACTACAGCCTGCAGACAGCACAATACCGTTTGAAAAATCAGTGTAAGTTCCGCAAGTGGAAAGCATTATCTTTAATCGAAGGAATCAAGTGAAAAATATAGGCGTTATTTGGTTTCAACTTAAAAGCCAAATTCTCTTTATTTTGATGGTAGGCGTCCATTAAAACCTTTTGAAAAACCAAATCTTGAGCCATTCGTGTAAACAAGTCATTGCGCAGCGTTACTAAATCAGCTTTGTTGAATTCTCCGGACTGCATTTTTTGCTCGAGCTCTTTCTTGTGTTTTTCAAAAACTTGCTCAACTACAGAAGCATCTCGATCAAAATCACTGAAAATTGCCTCGTAGCTAAACGCTGCCAAGAGCGTCAAATCCTTTTGAGCTTTGGTTTGATTGACTCCATTTATTCCTATACAAATATGGGTTTGAAAGCTCGTATCCGAAAGTATGTCGTCGATATAAAAAAAGCGGGATGCAACTCGAAAGAATTCTTCTTCCGTAAATTGCGTTTTTTCTGTCCCCTTCCCCTTATTATCAATAGCCTCCATCATAGCCATTAAGTGAAAAGAAAGTGTAGAATCCATGACAAGTAAGCGTTGGTATTCATTTTTTAAAGCAAGGGTGTCAGGATACAAATCAAAAATCTTTTTTCTTGCTTCCGCCTGATCTGCAGCATGGATTTTTGGTGTATTTAGAATTATATAATCAAAACGCCTTTTGTAAGCGTGATATTTGCTATTAGGTGAATGTGTAGCCATGGCAGCTGCTTTCTGGACACCATTTTTCTCATAATACTGCAGTTCAATTTGAAGTTGTGAAGCGATTAAACAATTACGCTTTATCAGTAGAATCTCTTTTTCTTTTGGAGTTTGATACTCCAAAGGAGTTGCTTCCCGATACAACTTGAGATAGAAATCCCCCTTCTGACATTCCCCTAATATGCAATGTATGTGCATCATGTTCCAATAATCAGAATCAGTAAGCACCTTGATTTTTAAATAGGTTTCTATTGCATTGTGTAGCAATGAAGTATCTTGACGGCTACAATATACCTGGTAATAAGACATGGCTAAATCTTGGTAATAATCGTCTAGGTTGCTGCTAAATTGCGTGGTATCTAACGCAAGTAACTCTTTGAGGATATCATTCACAATTGCAGAATCCATCACTGTACATGTTGGAAATCGCTGCTGCTGTTTTCTGTATACTTTGTAGTCTGTAGTTTGAGCGCATACAAAGCCTGATAGAAGTACAAAAATGCTGATGAAGAATGCTGTTTTCATTATTAAATTTATGATTTACTCAAAAACTAAAAGAATAACAATTAAGGGCAAGGCTAATATAAATCCTTCACGTTATCTACTGACACCACAATTGGTTCCAAATTACTGCTTAAAATCAGCACCATTTGCTGCTTGCTTTTTGCCATGAGCTTTACTCTGCCCACACTAGTTAAATCATAAAAGCCGTAAAAACCAAAAAGGCCTGAATGATCCAGATGCTAGTGCGATCGTAGCTGGAAGGGATGATTTTGGACATGATTTCAAATTTCATATAAAAGTAACTATCCCGTCCGTAATTTTCCTGTTTTAAAGCTATTTATATAGGGTACTTTCATGTCAAACAAAAAATATTTTTTTTTAAACAACATTTAATGTTAATTATTTTTATTTTTGTAATGGAAATTCACTTTGAAAATCTGAAGCTCAAAGAACTGGCAAATGATGAAAGAAAAGCGATTCAGAAACTTGGTAAACTTCGCGCAAAGATTTTCTACAAAAGATTAGAATCGCTCTATTTTGCTGATACCCCAGAAGACTTGAAGTTTTTACCTGGGAACTTTCATCAGTTGAAGTATTCCCGACTAGGACAATGGGCTTGTGATTTAAGTCACCCTTATCGCCTTGTTTTTGAAGTGTATTGCTTTCCAAAACAGAACAATTTTAATAATGGAGGAAAGATAGCAGATCTATGCCGTGTACAAATTATAGAAATTATAGATTACCATTGAAATGAAAACGCAAGCACCCTATCAACCTAAACAAATACATCACCCCGGATCTGTTCTCGCTGAAAAGCTTCGGGAACTCAATATTGGCTCAAAGGAATTTGCAGTAAGAACTAATAAGCCAGAGAAAACGATATCAGCTATTTTGAATGAAAAGAGCAGTATTACGGCAGACATGGCTATACTTTTTGAACTTGCCCTTGGAATTCCCGCACACTATTGGTTGAAGCACCAAATGGCTTATGATATTTATGCAGCTGAACAAAAAAGAACAAGATATCATGCGGAGCAAATCACATGGATAACGCATTTTCCAATCGAAGAGTTAGTCAATTTAGGTTTTATAACTAAGAAAAGTGCAAAAATTGAACTACTCTATGAACTTCTAAGATTTTTCGGATTTAGCGATGTTAATGCTTGGGAAAATTATTATTTGAAACAAAAATTAAAAGTTAACTTCAGCATCTCATTGCTAGATTATCCCAATCCTTATTTAATTGCGACTTGGTTACGCATTGGCGAATTACAAGCATCTGATTTGTTAACGAACCCCTACTCTGAAAGACAATTTAAAAATACACTTCGATTGCTAGCAAAACAAAAATCAGAAATATCATTTGAACAATTACAGCTATCGTGCGTCAAAGTAGGAGTTCATGTAGTGAACACCTTTCCAGTAAAGGATTTAAATGTGAAAGGAGCTACTCGGTGGGTAAATAATCTACCGCTCATTCAGATAGCCGTAGGATACAGTTCAGTTGATTTCTGGCCAACATTTTTCCACGAAGCGGCGCACATACTTTTACATGGTAAAAAGGAGATTTTTCTTGAGCATTTGAATATTTCATTGAAGAACTGCAGCAAAGAAAAGGAAGCCGACATCTTGGCCAAAAGTTACTTTTAATCAAATAATTATATCAAATTTACTCCACCAGCAATCTACTACTCCCAATCTGACTACCCTCTTGATTGATCAATTTCAGTAGGTACAAACCTTGTGGCAGGTTCATTTCAAAAGAAAGCTGAATACTTGCATTTAGAATCTCATGACTGTATACGCGTTGCCCATTGACATTGTATATTTGAACTTGCTGCCCTGCTTCAAACGGTGCTTCGAGTGTAAATTTGCCGGTTGTTGGGTTCGGGTAAAGTGAGAGTTCGATACTAGGTTTTTCATCGATGCCTGTGATAGGTTCGACATCGCATTCAAAGTAATTTCTAGAAGAAGTAGTGCCTATACCGAGTTGCCCTGTGTAATTAGCACCAACAGTGCAAATACTTAAACTATCATTAGAAAGTGCCAGCACGTGCATGCCATACAGTTGATTGCCACTTGGTGCACCTTCTGCAAGCGCAATGCTATTGATGTTGGTAGAAAGTAGCGTGAGTGGATACGGCGTGTTCTGTGATTGCATGGTGCCAATAGAGAGCATTCCGAATCCATTGAAACCCCAAGAATATTGAGTGGCGTCAGTTAAGGTGCCATAGGCAAAAGAAGAACCGGCCGTAATTTGGTTCCAGTATGTTAAATTGCCGAGTTGTGTAATGACGTCGCGGTCTTGTGTGTCACCTAAGCCCAACTGCCCGTTGCCATTAAAACCCCAAGTCCATGCGGTGCCATTTTGAGCAACTGCGCTTGAAAACTGAAAACCCGCAGAATTGCTTTTCCAATCTAAAACTTGACCAACTGGCATTAAGACAGCCGTTGGAACATTCACGTCGGTTGTAGTTCCTAAACCCAACTGACCAGTAGAGTTAAATCCCCAGGCATACAAAACGTGCTGTGAAGCTTCTTCTTGTATTCCTAGTGCATGAAGACCACCTAATGAGATAGTTTTCCAAGTATTTAGGCTTCCAACTTGAGTTGGTATCAATACATCCGTAGTAGTACCAATTCCGCACTGACCATATAAATTATTACCCCACATCCAAAGTGTTCCATTGGCTTTGATTGCAGCACTGTTTACGGTTCCGCATTCAATTTGAACCCAATCGTGATCTGAACCAATTTGTTGAGGAGTTACAATATTTGTTGTATTCCCGAGGCCAAGCTGCCCTGAAGCATTAAATCCCCAAGACCACAAAGTACTATCTGCCTTCATGGCTAAAATATGAAAACTACCACAAGCAATATCTTTCCAATCTGAATCAGAACCTACTTGAACAGGAACATTACTACTTGAAGGAGATGACACGCCCAATTGCCCATAGTTATTTGCTCCCCAAGCCCATAATGTGCCATCAGATTTGAGCGCTAAACTATACTCTGTCCCAGCACTTACTTTAACCCATGTTTGGGAAAAGACGTTAGAAAAGACTAAAAAAATAAATGCAAAAGTGGAGATATGTTTCATGGAGAAAGTTTGTATAAAAATACAAATTCTTTAACCCTACTCCACCACCAATTTTTTCACACCTTTTTGACCACCTTGACTCAGGTGTGCAAAATAGATGCCTTTGGCTTGTGAGGTGAGTTGCAAAGTTGTGTTGGCAAGTGGGTTTTCAAAATGATGTTTGCTCACCAAAACACCGGCCTGATTGTACACTAGGATATCGAGTGGCTCTTGCTTTTCCGTCTTGATTTCAAAAACGCCATTGGACGGATTCGGAGCTAGTTCAATCTGAATTACTGCTGCTAATTCATCAGTACTTACGATAAAATCACAGACTTCGTCATAGAATGGTTTGTAAGTATTAAAGTTGTTGTCTGAGTAACAACGAAAAGGCCCGCCTTCATTACCATCCAAAGACATGAGGCAGTAGTCTGCTGGCAACATATAAGAGCCCGTAAAACCGATCTTTTCGATGATCGTATCTTGTATTCCTTGACTGCTTAGGTCTGGATTACAAAAGTCCACCACAAGATATTTCAAAGTTTCAGCATTGATCACTTTGGTACCGGTTGCTAATACTTTGAGTTGGCTATTTTGAATACAACTCCCAAAATCAGGCATAGGGGCAATTGGCCAATGCTCACCAACAGTTGCATTGAAATTGTAAAGTACCTTCCACTGATTCTGCTCTAATACATAAACAATTCCGTTATTTTCATAAGTGTATGTAGTATCGAAAACATAATTCATTGGCGTTACGCCGAACTGCAGTCCATTGAAAGTTTTCTGCAATTTCTGACATGTTTGCCCTGCAATAACGGTATCGCCCACATTGGCAATTTCTACATAACCTGATGCAAATCCGATATAAGAATAATGCCATTTAGCCCCAGCTGGCGCCCAGCTTTGAGCATAAGTTGCAGCACTGAATAGCACCGCGAAGAAGAATAGTGTTGTTTTCATGTTGTTGATTGAGAAGCTTAAATTACAATAAAATGTTGGAAATGAGTATGTCAGGAAAAAATTCATAATAAAACAAAAAGAATGATTAGTGGTTGAGAAGGATCTCAAGCCCTAAAGCAGACTCTAGTTTAACAAGGCTTTCTAAAGTGAGGTTCTCGGAGCCCCTAACAATTTTAGATACTTGCTGTGGGCTCACTCCCATCTTTATAGCAAGTTCTTTTTGACTCCAACCTAACTCATCTAATTTGTCCAAAACCCTGAGAGCAATCGACTGAGAAATTTCTAAGTGCGGCTTGTTGGTAACCCTTGATTTTAAATTTTGATAGGTCTTTGTTTTCTCTTTGGAAACTAAGGGGAGCAATTGATCTTTCATGATTTAGTTGATTTCGAAGAC
>CAZPWB010000062.1:0-10660 GCA_964590425.1 uncultured Lishizhenia sp.
CGTTTTGGTTTGTGGAGCAACTGAAATCCTAAAAGGACAGTTGCGCCACGGAGCCAGTAATTCGATTTGGATTTAAATATCGAATTGTTGCAAAAATAGAAGAATTCAGGGTTGGATTCAAAAAAAAACATGAATTTAGCAGCATGTCAGTAGAAATGAATATCTTCGTTTAATAAAATTTAAAACAATGAAAAAAATTACACTTGCATTCGCGCTTTTAGCAGGAACTTTGAGTTTTGCTCAAACAGGTAAATGGGGTATTCAACTCAACCACGGTGCACATTTTGGCGGAGAGCTTGGTACAGGACTTTCTTTAAACGGAGGTGTGTCTTACAACCTCGCTAAAAATATTCAAACGAAGCTTGACGCAGGTATCGATTACCTTGGTGAAGACAACCTTTCACGCTTGACTCTACAGTTAGGTGCTGATGTGATCGGGATGGCTAACGCTGAATCTAAGTTGGGTTTAACGCTTCACGGTGGTGTTGGTCTTTTGAACAACGGCAACATGATTTTTAACGATACTTATATGCTACGCGGTGACGACATGGTCGCCCTCACTTTTGGTGTTTCACCAACTGTAAAAGTTAACGAGCACACAGGTATTTTGATCGATTGGTCTTATGCTAAACTTTTCAAAATCGATGGTGACCTTTCTAAATACATGACAGGTACAGTAGGTTTCTACTACCGTTGGTAAGAAAATAAACAATTTTGTAAAGGCGGGTCTTTTGGCTCGCCTTTTTTTATGCTGAGTAATTGAGAAACTAACCTTTGTAAGCCTTGATGCCTTTCCAGTACAGGAATAAGGAGATGCCAAGAAGAATATGGCTGAAGTCGTTGCGGTCGAACCACGGCGCAAGGTTGAGCTTTTGCCCCTGAATATACGCATTCGGTAATAGGGTTAACACTGCCATCCAAAAATATTTGAATTGCGGATGTATGGTTCTTTGGTAATAAATACCAAGAATAAATAATGAAAACACAAAACCGATACCGCTAATAATAGACGGAATGGTGAGTCCTTTGCTTTGGTCTACGATAAGGTTTTGCGTATTGAAAACATAGATTTCAAGAGCAATTCCAATGAATAAAAGTAAAGCGGCTAAATTTTTAAAGAGCTGCTGTTGATTTTGCTTAGGCCAAAGACTAAATTGAGCCAAACAAATAAAATAGGTGGCGAGCATACCGATAATCCAAGAAGGGTAGCGGCCCCATAAACCCAAATAGTTGAAACAAAAATGCCCGATTCCTCCTATTAAAAAACTGAGGCTAAACAATAGATAAAAGCGTCGCCAATTTTTAAAAAATGGATGTTGATTATTGAGATTTTTGATTTTAAGTGAAAAGTAAAAAGCGATGCTAAATAATATAAGGTCGCCGATAAGCGCATTGGGTTCAAGGAAATGAAAACCCCAAATGTCAAAATGGATCTTTTCAAAGTCTTGTCCGATCATTGGCTTTCTTCTTTAAAACGGTGGATGTTTTTTATTAAAATGCGCTCAACAAGAAGTGGTGAGAGGCGATTGAGCATTAAATTGATTTTACCTAGAAGGGTTTGTGTGTTGGTAAAACGACGATTTTCAAGTAGCTTGAGGCAATCTTGAGCCACGCGCTCCATACTAAGTACTTTTTCGTTCAAGCGCGCTTTTAAGGTTTGTAATTCGCCATTGGCGCCAACAGTTTGTTTTTGGTGTTCTATTGCCGTTTTGGCTACGCGAAGTATACCCACATGAATTTGGTGCTCGTGTTCTTCTATTCGAAGTGCTTCTGCGAAGGCTTGTAGGGCCATTTTAGAAGCAGAATAAGGAGCTAAGCCAGGTAAACCGTGAATAGCAGCTAAACTCGAAATGAAAATGACACTTCCTTTGCTTTTGCGTAGTTCCGGAAGGGCGTGTTGGGTAGGAAAAATACAGCCGTTTACATTGCTAGCAAAAACTTGCTGAATTACATCTGGATGCAATTCTGAAATATAACCACGGCTCGAAACACCTACGTTATTGATTAGAAAATCAAGTTTGCCGCAACGCTGAATAGTTTCCTTGATCAGGCTTTGTGTTTCAGAAAAACTGCTCACATCAGCAGCTATAGCATGTGCGGTTCCTCCTAGTTTTTCAATTTCTGTCTTTACAGATTCTAATTTATCTTGCTTGCGCCCGTTTAAAACGACAACGCAGCCTTTTTTTGTAAGTTCTATGGCAATGGCTTTACCGATACCTTGGCTTGAACCAGTGATTAATGCAACTTTATTTTGGAACCCCTTCATGCCTTTGGGTCGTAATGAATTTCGGGGTGATACTTCAGTGCAGTAAGACTATTGGCCCAGGCCATACCAATATGTACCAAGACTGAAATCCAGATATTGCCAGACATCACAGTGAGTATACACAAAACGAAGCCCAATGGAATGGCCCCAAGGGTTTCATCAAGTCCTTTCGGGATATGTGTGGCAGAGTAGAGCGCTACGTTGATCGCAATGGCTAACCACAGTCCATAAGCTTCCACTAACGGAAATAACAAGAGACCTCGGAAAAGCAATTCGTAGCCTAATAAATAGACTGCCCAACCCAATAAGTTCAACCGATAAGTTTTTTTTGTCCAGCGCTTGGCTCTGATTTGTGGATAATTGACCAAGTTTTTTTCTTTCTTGGCAGAAAAGATGGCTAATGGAATGACTAACGCCAGCAATCCTAATGTGACCAATAGATTAAACAATAAAGTATCTGTCCTGAAATTGAGACCATAATAAGAGATAGGGCGCTGTGGTTCAAGGATGAGTAAAATCAAGAGTGGAACAAGACCCATACTGAAAAAGCCCATCCATTTGGTCATGTAGATAAAGCGAAGCCATGCAGTGTCGTGGTCATAGCGGTTAAAGTAACGTTCTTTCAGCTGTTCTGACTTTGAGCCAAACCAAAATATTATAAAACCAAAAAGCGCTAAATATATTGGCGCAACACCTCCGGTCAATGAAGGGGTTTGGTCAAGGAGCGGGAGATAATGAATCATGACTTAGGCAATGTAGCCATTTTCTTTATACCAGTTGATACAATCTGTGATGGCTTGTTCGATAGGTGTACTTGGTAAGAGCAGCTCATCCCTGGCTTTCTCTGGTGAATAAAATTGTTTGACACTAGCCATTTTGGCCATGGAGTAGCTAAGCTTTGGAGCTTTACCAGTCATTTTGGCTTTAAAGGAGTTAATGGCACCAACCATGTTAATGGCAAAACCAGGAAACTTTTTGATTTTGAATGGCTTGTTAAATACTTTGGATGCTTTATCAAACATCTCGCCAAAATACAAGTTTTCATTGCCAACAATATAGCATTCTCCTAAACGCCCCATGTGCAAGGCATTCACGGTGGCGACAGCAACATCTTTTGAATACACAAAGTTCTTTCCACCACCGGCATAACCAGGAAGTTTGTTGTTATAGAGCTCAATGAGCATCCTACCTGAGGTTGGCCCAGAATCAAAAGGACCAATCATGTATGTTGGATTGACGATAATGACCGGGAAATTTTGAGTGGCGTGTAATTCACGCAAGTAACACTGAGCCCTATATTTGCTGTCCATGTAGTCCATCTTGAATAGATGACCTTTGTATTCATTGTTTTCATGACCAGGATTATTTCTTGGGCCATGATCAAACGAATTGGCAGTGCCAATTTGTACCATACGGGAATACCCATTTTGCATGGCAATTTCAGCGATGTTTTTTACACCGTCAAAATTAACCTGATGAATGATATCTAAGCGGCGAGGCCAAATGGTGGTGAGTGCTGCAATATTGATGACATATTGACAAGAAGCCATTTCACGCTCGAGGAACGCACGGTCTAAAATATTGCCTTCGACAATTTCAATTGGCAAGCCTGCTAAAACTTGTGTGGAGGAGCCTGGTAAAATTTGTGCTTTGACTATGAAACCTTGATTTAGTGCTTCTCTGGTGACGCTAGCGCCTAACATTCCGTTGGCACCGGTTATAAAAACTTGCTTACTCATGAAAGGAAAAGTCGTAGTAGTCAGTCAATTATTAGGTGGCCAAAGATACTAAAATTTCCAAGAAATTCAGGACTGTAGCTACAATTGATTGAGCTAGGTTACACTATGGATATTAGTGCTTGAAGCCCTTAAAATGAATTAGACCAAGAAAACCGCACCTAAAGTAAGGAAGGCGCAAATGACTAAGACAATGCTTTGCTCTAATGGAAGACTTACGCGAATGCTTGTGGCTGGTTTTTTCAAGGCCAACAACAATAAGCGTAAATAAACAAAAGCGCCGACCACAGAAGCTATTAAGGCTAGCGCAGCCGTGTAGGGTAAGTGCGGTGCAGCAGACCATAAAAGTGTGAATTTACCAAAGAATCCAGCCATTGGCGGAATACCAGCTAAAGAAAACAAGGCCAAAACAATTGAAATACCGAGAAGTGGGTGTTTCCAAGCAAGGCCTTCCCATGCACTGATTTCATCTGCGTTTTCACCGTTAGATTGATTGCTAACAATTAATGCAATTGTAGAAACTGCATAAGCCAAAATAAAAATGAAGACATTTGAATTATTGGTGTCAGCAAGTGTGAAAAGCATGAGGCCCGCATTGGAAATGGATGAATAAGCCATGAGACGGCGGAAGCTCGTTTGTCTCCAGGCGGTGATGTAACCATAAAACAACGAGGCGACAATAATGAGGCTCACGAGGTCAATCCAGAAGAAGTATGAATCTCTGAAGATAGCGGCGAAAACATAAATAATGGCATAAATTCCGGCAATTTTCACGACCGTTGACATGTACATCAAGACGGCGTTTGAAGCTCCTTGATACACATCTGGGCCCCAAAAATGAAAAGGAACAGCTCCGATTTTAAAAACAAAGCCAGCCAACATGAATAAGCTGCCAATCATGGCCATAGGGCTTTGCCAAATACCAATAGCAAGGTTGGATTGAATTTCGATAAGTTGAAAGCTGCCAGTGGCGCCATACAAAAGAGCAATGCCAAAAAGCATAATGGCAGATGCAAAAGACCCTGTGAAGAAATATTTAACGGCTGCTTCTGCAGAAACACTGCTTCCTTTTTCAATTCCAACCAAAACGTAGATAGGAATAGAAAGGATTTCAAGACCGATGAAAAACAACATTAAATCTGAAGGCACGGCCATTATGATGGCTCCACACAAAGAGAATAATATGAGCGCAAAGTAATCAGAGGTTTGTTCGAGGTCTTGTTTGTAGCGCTGAAAACCACCCAAAACTGCTAACAACGTTACACCACAGAGTAAAATAATCACCATTGGTGGGGTAGGAACTTGTGCAGCGTATGTTTGAAACGGCGAAGCATAACTTCCGCGGAAGTAGGCAGCCAAGCCAGCACCAATTAGCCCAAGAATAGCTACCAAAAGCGAAAGCAAAGGCTGCTTGCGCATTCCGGCGAAAAGACCAATTAAACCAGCGATAAAAATGATAATAATACTATCCATGATGTTTCCTTAAGGTTTGAGTTGTACGAGGCTGTGGCCTACGAAATCGGTAAGACATTGTGGCGCTAAGCCAAGATAAATAGCAGCGATGCTCAAGATGGCAAAAACGGTCCATTCAGACCAATGTAGATCGGCAAAAACCGCAACTTTCGTTGGTCCAAACATGGTGTCTTGATAAGCACGCAACATATAAACCGCACCAAGAATCAAGGTTGAACTGGCCAAGATTCCGGTAAGCGCGTGTGCACTGAATAATGATTTTAACAAGAAGAACTCGCCAATAAAACCAGCAGTAAACGGAACTGATAACGAAACAAACGTGAGTACAGCAAACCAGAAAGCAAAGCGAGGTGCAACTTTTGCAATACCACCCAAGGCAGCAATTTCTCTGGTGCGCAGTCTTTGTTCGATGATGCCCGCGGCTAAAAATAAGCCGAGTGCAACAATACTGTGGTTAACAATCTGGAGCATTGCCGTTTTGGTGGTGTCAAGATCACCAAGCATGATGCCTGCAGCAATTAAACCAAGGTGACTCAAAGAAGCATAGGCAAAAAGTGTTTTGAGGTCTTGTTGTTTGATCGCGACCACTGCACCGTAAATGATGCCAATGAGACCCAATACAATAATTGGCCAACGCCAGAATTCTACAGCTGGCCCCGCAAAAATAGGAAGTACCCATTTGATGAGGCCAAACAAGGCCATTTTGAGCATGAGGGCTGAAAGCAACATGGTGCCCGCAGTAGGCGCATTGGTGTAGGTTTCAGCTTGCCAAGTATGGAAAGGGAATAATGGAATTTTAACAGCAAAAGCCAATAAAAAGCCACCCATGAGCAAGATACCGGTATTTCCTAACTGACTGAGGTCTGCAGCTAATAGCGCTTCATACGTTTGTTGGTTGGTAACATGCATGAGGCCAATTACAGAAAGCAACATGGCTAAAGATCCTAGTAAGGTATACAAGAAGAACTGCAGTAGCGCTTTTTGTTTTTCGAATGTACCGAACCAATACAAAATAAGAAATACAGGTAATAAGGTCAATTCCCAGAAAATATAAAAACCGAGAATGGTGCTAGTTGTAAAGATACCGACGAGGCCAAATTGCATCAAGAAAGTGAGTGCCGTAAAACGGGTTTCATTGACAATGCTCCTTTGAAAATTTGCCAAGTAAATCAAAAAGATAACGGCATTGGTCAGTAATACCATGGTAAATCCAAGGCTGTCTAGTGAAAAACGCACAAAGCGCAGACCGAGGTCAAGGTGTTGCGTAGCTTCAGGATCAAAAGAACTGAGTTGTACAACACTCCAAACGAGTGAGAGGCCACTACCGATGAGCCCAACAATTCTAGACAAAGAGCTTGGCATGAACCAAGCGAGCAAACTAAATGCGAGTGGGAGTAAAATAATTAGTGCCAAACCGTGAGTTTTAAAATGTAATAACTAACAAATAAAATAAGACCAAGTACCATCCAGAATAAGTATGAGCTCAGATAGCCATTTTGCCATTTGCGTGTTTGCGTAGCGGTGTTGAGGATACCGTCTGCTAAAGCATAGACACCATTTCTTAAAATTTGGATATCGAATACGGTAGCTAAGAATTGCGAAATCATAAGCAAAGGCTGAACAAAGACAGCATTGTAAATTTCGTCGATGTACAATTTTTTAGCTGAAAGCGTTTCCCAGGCATTCATTTGTTCATCTGATTTAGCAAGTGCGCCTTTCTGAGCATAGTTGCGGAAAGCCCAGAAGCCAACAATGATCGCAATGAAACTTGCAAAGATCATGAGGCCCATTGCTGTATTGAAGTCAAGGTGGGCGTTATGAACTTCTGAAAGTCCGAAGGTACCATGACTTAAATAATGGTCAAACCAATGTGCTGCGCCATGGAAAAACAAACCTGGAAGATTCAGTAAGCCACCAAATACAGACAGCACTGCTAAAACCATTAACGGAAGTGTCATGGACAAACCGCTTTCGTGCACTTTTGCTTTGAGGGCGTCTGTACCGCGAAAAGTTCCGTGGAATGTCAAGAAGTATAGTCTGAACATGTAAATGGCAGTGAGCGTAACGGCTAAAACCAACACAACATAAACAATAGGGTTGTGATGCAGGGCTTGAGCAAGAATTTCATCTTTGGAGTAAAAACCAGACAAGAACGGAATTCCGGCGATAGCCATGGTGCCGATCAAGAAGGTGAAGTGTGTAACTGGCATGAGTTTAGCCAAACCACCCATTTTGCGGATATCTTGTTCTTCGTGCATACCGTGAATTACAGAACCTGACCCCAAGAATAATAAGGCCTTAAAGAAGGCGTGTGTAGTCACGTGAAAAAGCGCAACAGTGTAAGCACCAAAACCAAGTGCTACAAACATGAGGCCCAATTGTGAAACGGTTGAATAAGCCAATACTTTTTTGATGTCGTTTTGACGTAGCGCCATAAAAGCAGCAACAAGCGTAGTGGCAAGGCCAACATAAAGGATGATGTTTTGGGTGAGTGGCGCCAATTCAAAAAGGAAGTTAGAACGCACTGTTAAATAAATACCTGCTGTAACCATAGTAGCGGCATGGATAAGTGCCGAAACCGGAGTAGGACCCGCCATGGCGTCAGGCAACCAAGTAAAGAGCGGAATCTGCGCACTTTTACCAGTAGCTGCGATGAACAAGCACAAGGTAATGAAGAACATGGCACCACCTTGCAGGGCTGGATTGCTTTGTAGCGCTTTTCCTATTTCTAAGAATTCTAGGCTACCAAACTGCCCAATGAGCATAAATAGACCAAGTAAAAGACCAGCGTCACCAATGCGGTTCATGATGAAGGCCTTACGCGCAGCCAAACTGTTGGCAATACCTTTTTCAGCATCGTTGTAATGAAAGCCAATTAGGAGGTAAGAGCACATTCCGACACCTTCCCATCCGAAGAAAAGCACGAAATAGTTAGAACCTAAAACCAACAACAACATCGAAAAGATGAAGAGGTTCAGATAAGTAAAAAACTTATGATAGCCTTCATCGTGGCTCATGTAGCCCATTGAAAACAAATGGATCAAAGAACCAATTCCGGTAATGATGAGCGTCATCCAAACCGATAAGGCGTCGATTTGGAAAGAGGCGTTGATTTGGAAGTTGTCGTAATGTAAGATCTCAAAAAGTCGTACAATTTGAACACCTTCAAGGCCGTTGAACAATGTCAGTGCTAAAAGAAACGCAAGGAATACAGCAGCAGTTGCTAAACCACCAACCAGTACCTTTGGTAGTTTCTTGCCAAATACACCATTGATTGCAAAACCAATTAGGGGCAGGGCTAGAATGAAAATAAGCGTCAAGTCTTTGGCCATGATTAATTTTTTAATTGGTTAAACATATCGATGTCAATGGTTTTGAGGTTGCGGTAAGCCATGATGATGATCGAAAGACCAACAGTGGCTTCAGCTGCAGCAACAACCATGGTAAAGAACACAAAGATTTGTGCATCACCGCTGTTATAGTAGGTAGAAAAAGTCACTAACATGAGGTTGACGGCATTTAACATCAGTTCAATACACATCAGTAAGACAATCATGTTTTTGCGCGTCATGGCACCGATGGCACCAATTGTAAAGAGCGCAAAAGCGACAAATAAGAAAAAATCGAGGGAAGTCCCGATGCTATTAGCTGCTTGCATAATTATTCGATGATTTGTTTTTCGCGTTTGGCTAGCAAAATAGCACCAACCATGGCTGCGATAAATAGAATGGAAGTGATTTCAAAGGCCACTAAATATTTTGAAAAGAGCAGGTGACCTAATTCTTTGACTAACCCAATAGTGCTATCTTGAGAACGGTAGTTTTGACCCAAAATCAGCGATTCTTTCAACGCAGTTATAAGTACCAAAAATAAACTACCACCTGCAATGAGTGCCGCAAGTTGCGAACCGCGTTTGGTCACTGGTTCTACTTCTTTGTTGAGATTGAGTAGCATTAAAACGAAGAGAAAGAGGACCATGATGGCTCCGGCATAGACAATCATGTTCACAATGGCCAAAAATTGGGCATTCATCATGATGTACATCGCAGTGATAAAAAAGAAGGTAATGACTAAGTAGATCACACTGCGAACAGGGTGCTTACTGAGAATGACCATCAGGGCTGAAGCCAAAGTGAGGCTTCCAAGGATGATTGAAATGACTTGTAAACTCATATTTGAGAGCGTTTTCCGGTGTGTTGTCTTTTGGTGATGTCAATGCGCTCATCGAGTGATTCTACAAGGACATCTTTGCCATAAATAAAGTTATCGCGTTCGAAATAGGTAGGAACCAAGCGATCAGTGAGGAAAATGGCTTCTTTCGGGCAAGCTTCTTCACAGAGTCCGCAGAAAATACAGCGCAACATATTGATTTCATAAGTTGCTGCATACTTTTCTTCGCGGTAAAGTTTTTCTTCTCCTTTTTCGCGTTCGGCAGCAGTCATGGTGATGGCTTCAGCCGGGCAAGCTACGGCACAAAGCCCACAAGCTGTACAATTCTCGCGTCCTTGCTCATCTCTTTTGAGTACGTGCTGACCGCGATAAACCGGTGCAAACTCACGGACTTCTTCCGGATATTTGATGGTTTTTCGCTTGCGCAACATGTGTTTGAAGGTGGTGATCATCCCGCTAATGATAGCTGGCAAATAAAGTTTCTCCCATAGGGTCATGGGCTTGTCCGAAACTACTTTTTTTCTATTGGTAAGACTTTCCATAATTTCAATTCGATTTAAAACCACCCGTTTTGGTAAGCAATCACAATACCTGTAATTAATAGGTTAATGAGTGAAAGGGGTAGTAAAGATTTCCATCCGAGGTGCATGAGTTGGTCAAAGCGAAAACGCGGGATGGTCCAGCGGATCCACATAATCACGAAAATGAAGATGAAAATTTTGATGGCAAATGCTGCGATACCGAGAATGGCCAATGTGTTACCACTAAAATGGCTCATGCCAGGGAAGTTATAACCACCAAAAAATAAAATAGCCATAATAGCTGAAGACACAAACATAGAAGTGTACTCAGAGAACAAATATAAACCCAGTTTCATGGAGCTGTATTCGGTGTGGTAACCACCCACGAGCTCAGATTCACACTCAGGTAAGTCAAAAGGAGCACGGTTGAGTTCGGCAAGGGCGCAAATGAAGAAAATCAAAAACGCAACGGGTTGGTAAAAAACATTCCAGAC
>CAZPWB010000062.1:10760-12040 GCA_964590425.1 uncultured Lishizhenia sp.
AATAACCATTTGTCGGCTTTAGACGGAATGAAATCTTCTTTGAGAAACATCTTGACACCATCGGCAATTGGTTGTAAAATTCCGAAGGGCCCAGCGCGGTCTGGTCCGACGCGGTCTTGAATCCAGGCTGCAAGTTTGCGCTCAAAGTAAGTCATGTAGGCAGCTGCACCTAAAGACACGAGAAAAAGCAAAACGACTAGAATCGATTTTTCAATGAGTAGGGCAGTATCCATTAGCTGAGCAATTTAGGATTTTGATCGTTTTTAGTCGCGTATTTCCCTTGAGAAATTACCGAATGACGATCTATTTTTCTTGGTCCGAGAATGTTCCATTTGCTCGGGTCTTTCTTTTCAAAACGACAATCGTTGCAAATCCAGGCGGTTTTATCATCGATGGTTTCCACTTCGCCATATTTGTCTTTACGAGCGGTTACGCGGTAAATTTCGTTACCGAACATCCAAAGAACGGCTTTGCCTGAACATTTGTCACAAGCACACTCGGCCTCCATAGGTTTAAGGAACCACACACGCGATTTAAAGCGGAAAGTTTTGTCTGTGAGTGCACCCACCGGACAAACGTCAATCATGTTGCCAGAAAAGTCGT
Organism: uncultured Lishizhenia sp.; assembly: GCA_964590425.1. GTDB lineage: Bacteria > Bacteroidota > Bacteroidia > Flavobacteriales_D > Crocinitomicaceae > UBA952. The sequence goes on from CAZPWB010000062.1 coordinate 11,364, forward strand.
TGTCAATGGCGTTTTCAATGTAGGTTGAAATTTCAGCATGCTCGCCGCGGTGTAACACACCATGCACACGGTGGTCAGTGAGTTGGTTGGCCACATGGACACAGCGGTAACACAAAATACAACGATTCATGTGTAATTTGATCTTGTTACCGATATCGATTGGTGAATAGGTGCGGCGCTCTTCGCGGAAACGCGTTTTAGCCGAACCGTGCTCGTAACCGAGGTCTTGGAGGTGACACTCACCAGCTTGGTCACAAACAGGGCAATCAAGTGGGTGATTGATCAATAAAAACTCGACAACACCGCCACGGTTATCGTGAACGCGCTGAGATGTTTTGTTTTTGACAATCATACCATCCATCACTTGCGTTGAGCAAGAAGCAACGAGTTTGGGCATGGGTCTTGGGTCAGCGGCAGAACCAGCGGCAACCTCAACCAAACAAGTACGGCATTTACCGCCAGTACCTGGTAATTTACTGTAATAACACATCGCTGGGGGCACAAGATCGCCTCCGGCTTGTCGGGCAGCGTTCAGGATAGTGGTTCCCGGAGCTACTTCAATTTCGACGTCGTCAATAGTTACTTTTATCATAAGACTATGCTTCAAGCGGTGTTTGGATTAAACCATAATTTCTTGTTTGCGCCTCTTGTGGAGACTTCACGTGCCATTCGAATTC
>CAZPWB010000063.1:0-11929 GCA_964590425.1 uncultured Lishizhenia sp.
GTAGATAACGATGGTGATGTCATGTCTGGTGATTTCTCTCTCAAACTCAAACAAGTCTCTTTATTTCCTATAATCCCAAGTGTCACATGGAATTTCGAATTTTAAAAAATACCGGTTTCTTTATGTTTATGCTGCTTTTATTGGCGGCGTGTACCAAAGAAGTACAAATTGATTTGCCGGGTTACAAAGAACAATTAGTGGTCGATGGCCGCATTGAAACTGGTTTACCAGCAATTGTTTTGCTTTCAAAAACGAGCAACGTCTATTCAACCACAAATTTTGAATCTTATCTTAATAGTTTTGTAGACGATGCTGTGGTAGTGCTTTCTGATGGGACCAATACAGATACCCTCACTAAAATTTGCACTGATGACCTGCCTCCAGGACTAGAAGATGTGGCTGCTGGTATTTTTGGTATTCCGGCTGCACAACTGAGTAGCCTGCATTTGTGTGCCTATATTTCCTTGAATATGGTTGGTGAAGTTGGCAAAACCTACACCTTGCAAATCCTGCACAACGGTAAAACCTACACTTCAAGTTCTAGAATTGCTGAGCCAGAAGCACTCGATTCTTTATATTGGAAGCCTGAGGGGAATTTTTCAGACCGTGGATTTTCTTGGGCCAAACTCTCGGATCCAGCAAATACCACAGATGCCTATTGTTGGGAAGTAAAATACAGCAACGAGGCCACTTTTTCCAAGACCTTTAATCCGTTTTTCAACGATAAGTTTTTTAACGGGCTCACTTTTGAATTTGCCTATGAAAACCCCATGAGTTTTCAGGACACCATTGCAAATAATCCGTACCGTGGATTTTATAAATTAGGAGACACGGTTGTTGTTAAGCTCTCCAAAATAGGCCAAAAAGAATATAATTATTTCGAGAAGAAGTACAACCAAATGTATTCTGGTGGTAGTCCGTTTGCCGTTCCAACTAATGTCCCAACAAATATTTCAGGAGGAGCGCTAGGAATTTGGGCTGCTTATTCGCCTTGGATAGACACCCTTATTTGCCAATAATTATTTAAAGGTAAAATTGCGCTGAATGAGGTAGGCTACCACGACCATGGCTGCACTCGAAAGCACATTGGCAATTGACGGATAAAAGCCAAAGCCTTCAATGAAAGTTTTTAGTAATAAATAATTTCCAATCCAAGTCAAGACAGCTCTCATGCTGTAACGCAAGAACTGACTTCCAGTATTAAGACTACTCTCGGTAAAAACAACAAATTTATTGAGCAAAAAACCAATGAGAAAGGCAGTAACAAAGCAAAGCATTGAGCTCAAAGTATATGCCGATATGATGTAGTGCAGTGAGCCAAGGTCAAACTGAAAAATGCGTTTGGCAAACAAGTATTGGTAAAAAACAAAGAAAAGGATCCAGCTTAGCACCAAATTTCCTCCGCCACAAGCCGCATAATAATAGGTTTGCCGATTGAAAAATCGACGAAATAGCGGGTAGAATAGATCTAAAATACTGCGAATTAAAGCTGCCATATGACTTCGTAGCCGGTGTGTTTGCGCAAGTTTAGGACATTTATTTGATCTAAATACAAATATTGTCCCCTTATGCCCGTTAAAACACCGCTAATATCAGGTGTTTTGTCAAAAGAAAGCGCTTGAACTTTTTCTGGGTACTGAGTAACCGGGTAATTGAGGTTCCAGATTTCTTCATCATCGGTCCAATATTGGGTGAGGTCTTGAGGAAGGAGTTCTTCAAGTTCCCATTTTTCAGAGCTGAGGTCGGGTTGTTCTGTGGCTTGTACATTGCGCAGCATGAGTTGCCAATTGGTTTTGTCTCTGTAATGTTCTTTCAATGCGACTTCTAATACCCCGGCCAAATAGCGGTTCGGAGTTTCTGCTAAAATGATGGCTTGTTGCGCACCTTGATCAATCCAGCGGGTCGGAACTTGCGTTTTGCGTGTGATGCCTACTTTGACATGCTGGGTAAGGGCTAGGTAAACCACGTGTGGCTGGTTGTGGTTTCTTTGTTCAAATTCTGGGTCTCGTCCTAAGCCTAAATGTGCTTGACAAAGTTCTGGTCTAATAATGCAAGGGCTAGCAGAACCTGCTGTTGAAAAACAACTAAAGCAAAATCCTTCGCCAAAAGATTTATTGATTTTCTTGTTGCATTCCTGACAAAAAATCTGCCCTGTAAATTGAAGATGAATGTGTTGTCCAATCAACGAGTTGAGCTCAATTTGCTGCTCATCAATCCTTACAAAATAGTTGATGGGGTCTCCAAATTGAGCTCCCATTTTTCGAATAACGGTTTTCATTATTCGGGCAAGATGTTCATTTTATCAGCAAAATGATAGCAGTAATCTCGAAGGTCTTCGGAAATAAGGTGCTCACCGGTTGCGCGTTCAAAAGTGTCAGCCAAGGTCAGAAGTGTCTGGTGAAAAAACTGTTTCATTTCCTCGATGGTCATGTCTTTGGTCCAGAGGTCAATTTTCATGGTGTTTTTCTCCTTTGGGTCCCAAATAGAAAGTAAGAAAGCTGCGGCTTCCGCATCTTTGATTTGTCCGTCAGAAGCAGACCAAAGCATGCGCAATGGTAGTAAGTTTTCATTGAGGCCTACTTGGATACTTATTTCTGATGTTTTGGAGATTTGCTCGCTCATTTTGGTACTTGGTATTTTTGTAATATTTGATTGTATGGAATATTTATCAATTCTTGAATGCTAGGTTGTTCGGCATCCAGATATTGCTTGACAATTTGATAACCTAAAAAACGGCCCATGCGGTCAGGACTTTCTTGTGGTAAGCCAATAGAGTAGGGCCCCTCATTCAATAAGTTCATGTTAAGCTCTTGGTCTGTTTTAAAGAGTAATTGTTGCTCTACAAGATATTCCCAAAATTTCGCCTCTGAGGCTACTGCCCAATCATATGAGGATTGACTGTATCTGAGTTTGGTCGCGGTGCTTTGTTCGGGTAGTAGGATGTCTAGAATAGCCATAAGCTTGCCCCAGCGGATCATTTCACTGGCAAAATTTTCATCGGTTTGTTTGATGATTTGTGTGCTCAACCAAACCAAAATGGCATCTGTAGACGCATATTGCGGCGCTAAACCGTTTTTGATCCATTGGTAAAACTGTTGTTCGGGTAACATTTGAATGACAGGGTGTTGTGGCCCCAAGTAGCGTTCTTGACCAAGCACAATTGTTTGATCAGAACAGTAAGCACTCGCTGCAAATTGCGTGTAAGCGAAATAAACCTGTTTGGGCCTAGGTAAAGTAGGAGCCAAGACTTTGAGTCTTTTAAAGGCTGAGCTTAAATCAGAAAACACCGTGTTTCTCCAGTTTTGCAGTGTGTCCAGCGCAGCATAGGCCTGTCTGTTAAAAGGAATATTGATGTTGGCTTGAAATGAGCGCTTCAAAGCTGAATCAGGCTTGAGGGGGATTTGTAAAGCATAGGGCAGGCAAAACTCTAAGGCTTCGCGATCTTGTTTGCCTAAAGCTGCGATGATTTGGCTTAATTTTTGGATGGGTTGGGAGCGCAAAGTTGAATCGAGATTCAAAGCTTTTAACTCAAGTGTAACTTGTTCGGTATCGACCTCGTAAGGGTCTTGACGGCAAGCGAAAAGTAAGCAGAGTAAAGCAACTAGACCTAGGCCACGTATCATGAATATTATTATTTTTGTTCAAAATTAACATTTATCAGACAACATGAAATCAAACCAGCTTCAACACTTGCTTTTTTGCTGCTTATTCGCAGGATTCGCGCAGTATTCATTCGGTCAAGCAGTTGCTGAGAAAAAACTGCAAGGTGGTATCACAGCTTCGGTAGGTGGTAATTTTCTAAAGATGGGCACCTCGTTTCTAGAAGCACAGCCCGGGCTCAGTACGGCTGTTGGCATCAATTTCATGAAAGCTACCAAAGAATCTCAAAACATTGCCTTTCTAGGGGGGCTTGAATTCAACCTCGAGCGTTTCAATTACAAAGTCACTGGTACTGATGTTTTCTATCGTTACACGGATCAAAAAATTAAAACCAAAGATGAAATGGTTTCCACGGATCAATTTTACCGACTCACAGAGCGCACCTATAAACCGCTCTATCTTGGATTACCTATAGGGATGGCTTTTCGCACCGATTTTATCGGTGATTATCGAGGCGTTGTGAAGTTTGGTCTACAAAATCGTTTTTTGCTAACAAATACTGTCGATGACAAAGGTTTTACGTCTGCAAGCACCAATGAAATTGGTGATTATAAAGAGAACACAGGGATGATCGCCAAAAACGATTTATTTTTCTACAACGCAGGGTTGTTCATCAGCATGGGGGCTGAATGGAACTTTTCTGGTTCCACTTGCTTGCTTGTTGAATTCGGATATCAATATGGGTTCATGCCTTTGCATCTGACAGCCAAAGAACAGAATTACACATTATTTACACGTGCCAATTCCACAGATGTTTATTTTCGCAACCAGGCTACTATGAATCAAGCAAATCTCAAATTAACCTTGTTGTTTTAAAATGCATGCACTCGCTGAGCATATCATACATTGGTTGAAAAACTATCAAGAAACAGCTAAAGCGCAGGGTTTTGTAGTTGGGGTGTCGGGTGGTATTGATTCAGCGCTCACGGCAAGTTTGTGTGCCCTTGCTGGTTCTAAAACAATCCTCATCAATATGCCGATCAGGCAAACGGAAGCCGAGCTGAATAGGGGCTTAGAGCAAATGCAAGCCTTACAAAAAGCGCATTCAAATGTCAGTTTGCTTCAGATTGACCTCACCCACAGTTTTGGTGTTTTAGAAGCTACGCTCGGACTTGACCCTGCTCAGAATCATTTAGCCTTGGCCAATACCCGTGCTCGCCTTCGCATGACCACGCTTTACGCAATTGCACAAGCAAATGGTTGTTTAGTAGCCGGCACTGGTAACAAAGTTGAAGATTTTGGCGTCGGATTCTACACCAAATATGGTGACGGTGGTGTAGATATCAGTCCGATTGCAGACTTATATAAAACCGAGGTTTTCAAGTTGGCCAAGCATTTAGGCGTAGTACAGTCTATCCTTGATGCCAAGCCAACCGATGGCTTGTGGGAAGATGGTCGCTCTGATGAAGATCAAATCGGTGCGAGCTACCCAGAGCTAGAGTGGGCCATGGAATTCAACGGAGATGAATCCAGATTGGATCCTCGCCAAAAGGAAGTGCTAGAAATCTACCGCAAATTGAATCGGGCAAACTTGCACAAAATGTTACCAATTCCAGTTTGCGAAATCCCGGAAAATTTAAAAGCGACCCTCCATTAATGAAAATGCGCAATGGTGTGCTCATGATCTTTTTAGTGCTATTAAATAGTACTTGTTTTTTTGCGCAGCAAAAGAGCTTTAAGGGCATGGACGCGTTGGCTCAAAACAACTTCGGTACAGCCCTTTCACTATTTAAGCAAGACCTCAATAAACATCCTTTAGCTGCCTACTATGGTTTAGCCACTTATTACCAGAGCGCGTTTGCACTCAATGCTGACAGTGCTTTTTATTATTTAGAAATATTTGATAACGGTTGGGAACTTGCTGAACCTAAATTGAAACTCAAATTAGCCGAGCAATGGGCAATTTCAGATCTCACCATAGCCCGACGTTTCTATGAATTAGCTAGTCTTGAATTGAAGTCTTGTGACGCCGCGCCAAGTGTTGAGGCCTATGAGCGCTATATCTTACGCTACCAAACATTTTTTCAAGATTCGGAGTCTCAAGATCGTTTTTCAAGCAAAATAGATTTCCAAAGACTCTACCAAACTGCAATTTTACATCGCGATGCAGTTGCTTATGATTTAGCGCTAAAGGACGGTTCAGCAAACGCTGTGTTGGTATTTGTTGTTCAATACCCAAATGCAATACAGGTGCCTGAGGCTCAGAATCGGTACAATAATCTGCTTTACTTTGAAAAAACTCAAACAGGTTCAGAGGCTGCGCTCATTGATTTTATAAAGGGCTTTCCTGAAAATCCTCATGTAACGGAGGCTTGGCAGCGATTGTATAAAATCATCGAGCAACAAGGTACATTAGAAGCTTATGAACATTTTGTAAGAACCTACCCAGAAGCTCCGCAAGTGCAAGAGGCTTGGAAGCAAGTCTATCGTCTATATATGCAAGAATATAGTGTAGCGCGTTTGGAGTCATTCAAAGTAGCTTATCCGGATTATCCTGATTTTGAAGCTTTAAAGCAAGATGGCGCTTTGCTATTTATGGTGTTTTATCCGTGGCTTGAAAACGAAAAGTTCGGTTACATCAACCAAGAAGGACAGTTGCTCATCAGTTGTCAGTATGAAGATGCTAGTCCATTTTATGATGGTCTTGCGATTGTCTCTAAACAAGGTAAATACGGACTCATCAATAAACGCAATGAGCCTGTTGTTGATTTGGTTTACGATGAGATTTTAGAGCCACACGACCATTTTTTTATTGCACAACAGCAAGCTCGTTATGGTTTGCTTAATCAGCAAGGGAAGACCGCTATTGCTTTTGAATACACAGAGATACAGCGCTTAGACAACGGACAATATTTATTAGAGGACAGTTCTGGATTTTACCTTCTCAATAATGCGGCACAACAATTGAGCAGTGTTCCGATGGTTTATGAAGAGGTGGCCCAATACCTGAGTGGCTTAGCTACTGATTCCCTAGATCAACAAATTTCCAATGAACAACAGTTAAATAACCAAACGCTTGTTTCAAATCCGCTACCACAAGTGTTCACTAAAAATGGGAAAAAGGGTTTGAAATTAAGCAATAAAGAGGTTTTACCTGCATCCTTTGAAGACATCGCCCCATTTACAGGAATTTACGCTGTTGCCAAGAAAAAAGGCAAATTTGGTATTATTGATCATCAGGGAAAAACCATTTTGAATTTTGAATACAGCGCTATTCGCTTTGTGACAGGTTTAGGATATTTAATTGAGCAAAATGCTTTGCTCGGGGTTTATGACCCTACTAATGGTTTTTTGGTGCCGCTTGCTTTCGAAGGAATTAAACCTTTTGAAAATAAGTACATTTTGGTCAGTTTGGCCGGTAAAGATGGTTTACTTGATTTACAAGGTAAAGAGGTTTTGGCACCAAGTTATCAAAGAATTAGTCGTTTTGATCCGCAAACTTTGGTGCTTGTACAAGATCAAAAATTGCTTTATTTTTCCGAAACCAGTCGACAATTTATTACCAGAAAACCATGAATTGGCAGCTGAAATCAGAGCATTATTTGAAGGCGCTTGTTGTGGTTGCAAGTATCTACATGGGTGTATTCGTTTACTTGGAGTTATCAACTGTAGTTAAGGAAGACCTCATTCATGGGGAGGAACTCTATGAGGTTCAGCTCGAGCAACTTGATGAAGCGCAAAAGATTGAAATGCGCGAAGAGATGAACTTGCAACAAGCGCAAGAAATGAGAAGTATCGCTCGTGATCTCAATGATGCAAGGCCTGCCTCCGAGCAAGATTGGTCTACGCAAGTAGCTGGGCAGGGGCAAGCCAATCCTGAGCAGAGCGCCCGAGATTACGAAGCACAAGTATTTGCAGAAACAGGCGGTGAAGCTACCCGCGCACAAATTAGGCAGCAAAGCCAAGCCCGAATTCAGCAACTCAAACAGCAGGGGCAGCCACAAAGCAGCAATCCGAGCCCGGCTTCGGGTAGCCCTAATCAGTATGCCGGAGCCGTCATGGTTGATTTTAGTGTCACTGGGCGCTCGGCTTATGAGCACAATACTTGGTATGTCAGAAATCCGGGCTATACCTGCGGTTTCAATGCTGCGGGAACTGTCTATATTGAAATTGAGGTTGCAGGATCTGGCAGGGTTTCAAGTGCGCAATACATCGCCGCAAAAAGTTCAAATGCGAGTCCTTGCATGATCGAACAGGCGCTGAAATATGCCAAGATGTCGCGATTTACCGACGGGAGCTCATCAGCTAAAGGCTATATAAAGTATCGCTTTGAAGCGCAGTAAACCTGATTATAAATAAAAAATCCACTTGACTAAATATTAAGCAAATTATTGATGAGATATTAAATAATATTTCTATCTTTGAGTCAAACATTGTGGATCATGTATATCGCTCAAAACCTCAAAAACATCCGTAAAAGGTGTGGTCTTTCTCAAGAAGAAATGGCGCAAAAGCTCAAGCTCAATCGTTCAACCTATAGCGGTTATGAAAACGAGGTGGCTCAGCCCAACTTAGAAACTTTATTGCTGCTCGCTCAACAAGAAAAGCTCCCTCTTGAAGCCATCTTAACAACAGATCTTTCCAAACTTTCACAAGCAGAATACGACACGCTATGTGGTGTATGGAAGCAAGGGGCCAGCGGGCAAAACCTTCGTGTGCTCACTACAGTCGTCAATGAAGATAACGAGGATACCATTGAACTCATTCCTGAAAAAGTAAGAGCGGGCTATACCTCTGGTTACGCTGATCCAAGCTATTTACAAGAACTACCTACGTTGCGCCTCCCTTTTTTGTCAAAAGATCGCAAATACAGAGCTTTTCCAATTGCCGGGGACTCCATGCCGCCGGTTGTTCACGGCTCTTATGTGGTTGGCGAATTTGTTCAAGATTGGTTGGGTTTGCCTTCTTCCGTTCCTTGTGTCATCGTTACCAAAGACGATGGTATTGTTTTCAAATACCTCCACAATCACCTCAAAGAAAAGCAAGTATTTACTTTGGTTTCAACCAATCCATTTTATGCACCTTATGATGTTCCGGTTGCTGAGGTTCTAGAAATTTGGCGTTTTGTTTCCTATATTTCCAAAGAACTTCCAGACATCCAGCTCGATCACGCTAGTATCGGAGCGGGTTTGCGTTCTATTCAAGAAGATTTGCAAAAAGCCCTTCAACTCCGTAAATAGACGGACTACAAAACTTTCCCGTTCCGTAGTTTCTACGTATCTTTGCACTTCAATTATTTATACTATGACCATCGATGTTTCTTTTCCGGATGGCAACGTTCGTAAGTATGACGCCGGAACAACTGCATTACAAATTGCCCAATCTATTTCAGAAGGTTTAGCAAGAAATGTACTTGCTGCCAAAGTAAATGATACCGTTCAAGATGCTACTTTGCCATTACAGCAATCTTGTAGCCTGCAGTTGCTCACCTGGAATGACCTCGAAGGAAAGTCAACCATGTGGCACTCATCGGCCCACCTCATGGCAGAGGCGCTAGAGTTTTATTATCCGGGCATCAAGTTGGCCATTGGCCCACCAGTTACCAATGGTTTCTACTACGACGTAGACCTCATGGATCACAGTATCTCAGAGAAAGATCTCGAAAAAATTGAAGAAAAAATGAAAGAATTGGCGCGCCAAAAAAATCCTTTCATTCGTCAAGAAATTTCTAAATCTGAAGCCATTGCTTATTTCCAAGAAAAGCAAGACCCGTACAAACTAGAATTGCTTTCTGAATTGCAAGATGGCACCATCACTTTCTACACGCAAGGTAATTTCACCGATCTCTGTCGTGGCCCGCACATCCCAGATACAGGTTTTATCAAAGCTGTAAAACTTACTGCAATTGCAGGTGCTTACTGGCGTGGCGATGAAAAAAACAAACAACTTACCCGTATTTACGGCATCACTTTTCCAAAACAAGCCGAGCTTACTGAATACCTTGAAAAAGTAGAAGAAGCGAAGCGTCGTGACCACCGTAAATTAGGTAAAGAACTCGAGCTTTTTACCTTTAGCCAGAAGGTAGGGCAGGGCTTGCCACTTTGGTTGCCTAAAGGAGCAGCTTTGCGTGAGCGCTTGGAAAATTTCTTGAAAAAAGCCCAAAGAAAAGCGGGTTACCAACAAGTCATTACGCCGCATATCGCTAACAAAGAACTATATGTCACTTCAGGTCACTACGAAAAATACGGTGCCGATTCTTTTCAGCCCATTCGTACTCCTGATCCAAATGAAGAGTTCTACTTAAAGCCAATGAATTGCCCGCATCACTGCGAAATATTCAAAAGTAAACCAAGATCTTACAAAGACTTGCCGGCTCGCTTCGCCGAGTTCGGGACCGTTTATCGCTACGAACAATCCGGTGAGCTCCACGGTCTTACACGTGTAAGGGGCTTTACCCAAGATGACGCCCATATCTTCTGTACTCGAGATCAAGTCAAAGAAGAATTTAAAAATGTCATTGACATCGTGCTTTATGTTCTGAAAACACTCAAGTTTGAAAACTACAAAGCGCAAATTTCGCTCCGCGACAAAGAGAATCGTTCTAAATACATCGGTTCTGATGAAAATTGGCAGAAAGCCGAGCAAGCTATCATCGATGCCGCTGCTGAAAAAGAATTGCCTACGGTGGTTGAATATGGTGAAGCCGCATTTTATGGTCCTAAACTCGATTTCATGGTGCAAGATGCCCTGGGCCGTGAGTGGCAGCTTGGTACCATCCAAGTTGATTACAACTTGCCGGAGCGCTTTGAATTAGAATACATCGGTGCCGATAATCAAAAACATCGCCCGGTCATGATACACCGTGCGCCTTTTGGTTCTATGGAAAGATTCGTTGCCGTATTACTCGAGCACTGTGCCGGTGATTTCCCTTTATGGTTGTCAACCGAACAATTTATTGTGTTGCCGATCTCTGAGAAATACAACGACTACGCAGAAAAAGTTTTAGAATTCCTAAATAATTCCGATATTCGCGGACTTATTGACGACCGCAACGAGAAAATCGGAAAGAAAATTCGAGATGCGGAATTGAAAAAAGTACCTTTTATGCTTATTGTTGGCGAGAAGGAAGCCGAAACCGAAGCAGTCTCAGTCAGACAGCGCGGCGTCGGGGACCACGGCAGCATGAACCTGGACAACTTTGCGGCTCTGATCCAGGAAGCAATTGCCGCGGAATTGGCTTAAGTTGAACTGAAATACTGAATGAGAAGAAACTCAAAACCGTTTGTAAAAAGAGAAGAGGCAGCACAGCACCGCATCAATGATAAGATTTTTGCGTCTGAGATTCGCCTTGTCAATGATGGTGAAGAACCTCAAGTGATGAGCGTTGCCAAGGCAATTGCACTAGCTGAAGAACAAGAACTTGACCTCGTTGAGATTTCTCCTAATGCCAATCCACCTGTTTGTAAAATCATGGACTACAAAAAGTTCATTTACAACCAAAAGCGCAAGCAAAAAGAACTAAAAGCTAAGCAAAGCAAAGTGATCCTCAAAGAAATCCGTTTCGGACCCAATACCGATGATCACGATTTCGCTTTCAAATTGGCTCATGCCAAAAAGTTCCTAGAAGAAGGCAGTAAAGTAAAAGCCTACGTTTTCTTCAAAGGACGTACTATTGTGTTCAAAGACAGAGGAGAGATTTTATTGCTCAAGTTTGCCCAAGAACTCGCCGATTTAGGTGCGGTAGAACAACTACCAAAACTAGAAGGTAAAAAAATGATCTTAATGATCAACCCGAAAAAGAAATAAGAAGCTGATATATAAGTTTAACACACAAAAAAGGAAGTCAAATGCCTAAAATGAAAACAAAATCCAGTGCAAAGAAGCGATTCACCATCACTGGAAGTGGCAAAATCAAGCGCAAGCACGCGTTCAAGAGTCACATCCTTACCAAAAAGGCTACAAAACGTAAGCGCAATCTTACGCATGCAGGTTTGGTACACGATGCAGACCTCTCGAATGTTAAGTTGCAATTGTGTATGAAATAGTCACTTAACGGTTATTAAATTGTAGAACCCGGCTCCGAGTCCCTAAGTCTTCAAAAGAAGCACTCCCCGCCAAAAAATTTAAAAATTATGCCAAGATCAGTAAATCACGTTGCATCAAGAGCTCGCAGAAAGAACTTGATGAAATTGGCCAAAGGTTACTTTGGTCGTCGTAAAAATGTCTGGACAGTAGCTAAAAACGCCATTGAAAAAGGTTTAGTTTATGCTTACTCAGGACGCAAGCAAAAGAAAAGAAATTTCCGTTCACTCTGGATTACCCGTATCAA
>CAZPWB010000064.1:0-11836 GCA_964590425.1 uncultured Lishizhenia sp.
AATTTACTTTGGACAGCACTGTTATACAAATCTGATGTAGTAAAGCCACCTGAATGATAAACATTTCCATTCCCATTATCTTCCCGATTCATGACAACATTTAGGTTGTTCCACAAACTCATTCCGGCGTATGCACCCACACCAAAATTAAAATTGAGTTGTTTGGATACATGCAACTGCTTCAAATAGGCATAATCAAGGGTTAGTACCGGTGTAACATGATTCAAACGAACGACACCCGAATAGAAATCAGTAGGAACTAAAGCTGTATCAATGAACTGATAAACTTGGACAAAATAATTGGTTAAGAAAGAACTGAGCATCCGAGAATTTACAGATAAACCAAAGCGCTGAATTGAGCTGGTTTTTGCATTATACAATTGAATGTTCCCATTAACTATTGGCCTCATGCGTAAATTAGTGAGCGATTTTGGATCAGACAAACTAATAGCATATTCATCAAAGGGTTTGTCTAAATCATCAATAATTATATCCTCATAGTTGATGTAAGACGCCGACGGGATTTTAGTACTCATGACCCCACCAATATTGAACTGATAACTGTTTAATTTCCAGTCTTTTGATTTCTGAGCAAACGAAACAGAACTTAAACATAGACAAACAGCCCAAATAATTTTTACTTTCATGTTAATTGAAGTTTACAGCTAGATTACGCTTCGTTTTCTCATGAGGGAAGTCAAAAGATAAAAAAAATAAAATGTACTAAGCTACTTCCATTTTGATGGCAAGCTTCGTAGTGTTATGTATGAAAACAAAATTCAATCTTTTACTGGCACTTTTTACTATTAGCTTAGTCTTTTCAAAAAGCCATGCACAGCACCAAATTTCTATTCAAACGGGCGCACTTAATTACTATTTTGATAAAGTGCCATTTGGTTGGAATGCAACAAGTTCTTATTTGCCAAATTACGCTCTAGGGCTGCAATATCAATTTCAAAAACCGAATAACAAACTAATTGCGGGGCAAATTAATTTCATTCGCGATCGGCACTATTGGAACGTCGAATCTCCTGGTAACCTTGACTTCAGTAATCGCAGCATTCAAGAAATGAACGTTACTTTTTCAAATCAATCAGAACTTTCTAAAAAAGTCAACTGGACCTTCGGTGCTGGACCAACAGTGAGAAATCAATTTTTATTCACCAATACCATCGATCCAAACCATCTTTTATATATCAGTAATAACATACAATTTGGCTTGAAAGGCCAAACCGCTCTTACCTACACTCCTATCAAGTGGATCACTTTTTACAGTCAAATCAATCTATCAGGGTATCTCATTAGCAAACCTTTAGTTCGTTATTATAACAACGACTTTGCTACTGATTTTGGCTTCAAAAAACCTAGCTTCTTACCAAGCCGACTACATAGCTCATTGACTTTTGGCGTTGGGATAAATTTTTAAGAACTACTCCAATACTCTTGCGCACACGTTTAGCTAGAAAACTTTGCGAATGAGACATTTCTTTTACTTTCTGACTTTATTTATTGGCGTAAACAGCTGGGCACAATTCGGTTCGATTTCTAGCCAGTTTTGTATTTATTCTACTGAATCTGATTTACCAATTAAGGAAGCTTTGTTGGGAAATGGCAACCGTATTATTCTTTTATTGAGTAACTCAGATGCCTATTATGACAAAACAGAAAACGCAAGAGGTGAACATGATTTCTGGGTGCTTTGCTTAGATCAAAATAATCAAATTATTTGGCAGAAAACAATTGGAGGAATAGGTTTTGATTTGCCATCTGGTCTGTTAATTACCGAGGATCAATCTATTTATATTTTTGGCTCAACTTTATCACCACCAAGTTTTGAGCAAACCAATGAACTGTATGGCGATACAGATGCTTGGTTGATTAAAATGACTAGCACGGGTACCATTCTCTGGAATAAAAACTATGGTGGGGCTCAAGACGATGATTTCAATGAAATAATTGAACTGCCCTCCGGGAATATATTGACCTTTGGAGTGTCTTATTCGGGAGTATCTGGCAATAAAACATCTATAAATTATGGATGGAGTGACATTTGGTGTATTAAATTAAGTCCAAATGGCGAAATAATAAACGATGTGAGCATTGGTGGTGAGGATCATGAATTAAAACCTATTGTCATACAAACGGCACCTAATCAAATTAAATTAGCCGCTTTCTCCTTTTCTGATATTTCTGGTCTGAAAACAGAGCCAAGCTATGGGGATTCAGACATATGGATACTCGACTTAGATACAAATTGTAACTTACTGCAGCAAAAGTCTATAGGAGGTTCAGCAGATGATCGCCCCTCTGATTTATTAATGAATATAAATGGAGATTTACTCATACTAGCTGAAAGTACTTCAAATCAATCGGGCCTAAAAACAGAAAATTCATTTGGTGAGACAGATTCTTGGATTCTAAAATTAGATGATCAATTGAATATCATTCAACAGAAAACCGTCGGAAGTGATTTGCAAGATTTTGGAGGTCAATTCATCGAATGGCCTAATGGAAATATCTGCGTCGCTGTTAATTCATTTTCAAATACCAATGTATTCAAGTCAGCGCCCAGAATCGGAGCAACGGACATTTGGATGTTTGCTTTAGATGGTAACCTAAATTTTCTAACGGACAAAACACTTGGCACAAATCAATTTGAATTCCTTGCCACTTTGCGTTTAAACCCAAATCTAACAGACATTCATCTGTTAGTCGGAACAACTGGAGGTGATTCAAATGATAAGACATGTATGAACTATGGTGATGAAGATCTTTGGGGCCTCACACTCAATTCTACACTTGAAGTCAAGGAAATTCAAACCTCACCATCCATAAAACTCTACCCCAACCCTACCTCCAATTTCATCACGATTGAAAACAACAACTCTGTGCAAATTCTTTCATTCTATCTACTTGACTATTCTGGTAAACACATCAACCATTTTAACCCCAATAACACATCTATCAATTTAAGCGATTTAAATCCAGGCATCTACTTACTTCAAATCACTACTGCGCAAGGTAATTTTTGTGAGCGAATTTGTTTGGAGTAAGTTTTGTAGAAAATTTACTGTCCTTTAGAACTGAAAAAAAGCAATATTTTTATCAATAAACAGTTCTTACGAATCTGAATTTTGATAAATGAACGCCATGACCTTCAAGCAGTTGTTTAAACATATCGGGTGGACATCCCTATCCGTCTTGTGCTTCTTGGCCATCTTCTTTCTTGTGCAATGGCTCACTTTTGAAGTGGCCAACTTGTTACTGATCGAAAATCATTTGTTGCTATTTCTGCTATCGTGTTTGTTTGCAGTGCTTTTCCCGAGGCCTTATGGATTAACAGGAGCTGGCGTCTTTGTGGCCTTGCTTCTCTTGCTGATGTTCTTGGATCACAATTTATCGTTGCAATTATATAATATCTGTTGCTTGATGGTTCTTGGAGCTGCTCTCGGAACTTTTATTAAACAAAAAAAATGGTGGTTCAGCGCAGTAAGTTTTGTACTAAGCATACTCGTTTTATGGAACGCTCATCGGAATTACAGGACCATAGAATTTGTGAATGTTGCCCCGCAGCAAAAAACTGAAATTTCACGCTTCAATGAACTGAGCAAAGCGTTTATCTCGCAAAATGGAGACAGCCTCCATTTATCCTTAGACACAGTATACTTGGTTAATTTTACATTTTATGCATGTAAACCATGCCGAGAAAAGCACCCGTCTTTGAAATTACTGCAGCAAACTTTTGCAAACCAACCCTTCAAACTGGTCACCATTCATTGCGCAGATTCAATTGATATCTTTCAAAAGCACTATCAAAATATTGACAATTGCTACCACAATCCAAATCAAAAAAATAGCCTAAAGCTCGGTGTTAGCAGTTATCCGTATGAAATCATCTTCGGCAAAAACGGCCAGGAAATTCGCCGACACAGTGGTTTTTCAATCGACGCTAAAGAAGATTATCTAGCGAAAACAAAATCTTTGATTGAAGAACTTTTGGGTGAAAAATAATGTGCGGAAACCTCCCTACTCCTACACCCCATAATTTCCGTTCCTGCTAGGGTACACCTAGCAAATAGATTTGAAAAGAAAACTATACTTTCTCTTTTTACTTGCGGTTTTCTGTTGGAATGCCGAACCGTCCGTTGCCCAGATTTTATTTTACCAAGACAATTGTCATTGCGGAGTAACTGGGGCTGGGTTTTCGAGTTTATATTCTGCAGGTACTGATACTATAGAACTCGAAATAGCTCCAGGAAGTATAATTAAAAAGGCTTTTTTATTTGGTACTGAATACTGGAATAATTCTATACCAAATATTGAGTTCAACGTCCTTTTCAACAATAGCGAATTTACTTTTAAAACTGAAACAAGGATAAGCTCATTTGATACTGGATTAGCATCAACTGCGCCAAATATCTTTTTACATTCGATTGATATTACAAGTGAATTAACTTCAAATGATAGTTTATTCATAATATCAACACCTAATGTGAATGATTGCTTTGGATGTGTATTTAGCACTGTCTATTTATACATATTATATGAAAATTCAAATCTCAATTTAACAAGCTCATATATCTTGACTAATAATAATAACGAACAATATTCAACTGATTTTCAGCTCAATGAATTAAATCCCATCACTTCAAATTCTGATATTGGTTGGGCTATATGTGCATCCAGACTTTCAGAATGGTCACCGGGTGATGGGAGTTTATTAACCTTTAATAATGGTGCTATACAAGCTGGACTTTTACAAGGTGAAGGTAATTTAGCAAGCGATGGTCCACAAGGTTGTTTTTATTTTGAGAATGACAATCTTTTTGGTCTATCCAATGATACACCAAATGAATTTGTTAATGGATACGATGCCTTATTGAATGCGAAAGACTATTTAAATCCTAACCAAAGCATTACTTGGAATTTAACTTGGGGGGAATATACATCAGGTGTTAGATACAATATCTACAATGAATTTTTTATTGAACATGGTACCACCTGTGAAAGCATGCAAGTAAATGTGAGTAAAGACACTTCAATCTGTGCTAATACAACGCTTCAACTAGAAGCATCCGGAGGAGTTGCTTATGAATGGAGCCCGGCAGCGCATTTAAGTTGTTCTAATTGTGCCAACCCTATTTTTATTTCCGATTCGTCAGCATTATTAACTGTAAGAATTTGGAGCTCAGATTCATGCTCTGTGGTGAGGCCAATGAAAGTGAATGTGTTGGAACTACCTCAGTTTTTAGACCTTGAACTTACAGGTTCGATTTGTGGCGCTAATTCTGGAGAAGTGGTTGTGCAAGGTAATTCAGGCTCGCTTCCTTTAACTTACCAATTAGATAATTCTAATTTTCAGAGCAGCACACTTTTTAATAACTTAAGTTCAGGTAGTCATCACCTAAGCATTCAAGACCAAAACGGATGCACCAACGACTCAACGATTGTCATAGAAAGTATCATCCAAACAGTGGCTTCTTTCGAGCTTTCATCTCAGGTTGTTGCAGTAAATGAAATACTTACAATTGCAAACCAATCTATGAATGCCAACAACTTTGTATGGTCTTTAAATGGTGTCAATACAAATACTGAACTGACGAACCTTGCCTTTGACACCACCGGGCTCTATGACATACAACTCGTTGCTTATCAAAACGATCCGAGTTGTGCGGATACTTTTTCTTTAAGTGTGCAGGTAAACAATGAACTGCTGTGCGAAATTCCGAATGTATTTTCGCCAAACAACGACGGCATTAATGATGTGTTTACAATCTTTGTGAATCAGGCAGTGGAAAGCCAGGTGAGTATTTTAAACAGAAATGGCACTGTGCTGCATCAATTGAAGGTGCAACTACCCGCAGGGAACAATCTGATTTGGAATGGCAAGGTCAATGAACACAGCGTAGATGAAGGCACCTACTTTTATAAAATCACGCTACATCACCTCGAGGATACAAACAAAAACATTGCTCCCATTAGCAAAGAATACGTGGGTTTTTTCAATGTTGCCTTTTAGATTAGTTGAAATATCTATTTACCCAACGGCTACTACTTTCTATTCAAGTAATATTTCAAGCCAAACATGTTTGCTGATTGAAACGAGAACCATGAAGAAGGTACATTTTTCACTGCGAAGAAGTCATAACAAATGCGGTTTTCATAGGTTAAAAACCAACGCTGATTTTCTGCTTGTTTGTCGTGGAGGCTATATTCTAGGCCAAAACTGGCGTAGATTCCGGCATTGAAGTTGTGTTTGGCGAAGTTACCGATTGATGATCCTCTAGCCATGATATCACTTGTGCTGTAGTTTTCAAATGCAAACACGACACCATAAGAGGTAGTATTGGTTGCAAAAGTGCTGATGCGATTACCTAAACTTTGTCCAAGATAAACGCCTGCACCAAAATTAAAATTGAGTTGTTTGGTAACTTTTATTTTCTTGAGATAAGAATAATCTAGAGTTAAAACAGGAGATCTATGATCAACGCGCAAGTCGTTAATAACACCAAATGGAGAAGCAACTGAGTCTGGATATGAAATGTATTGTGTTAAAAATGAAGTTAATAACCTGTTATTTAATGATATCCCTAAGCGTTGTAAGGCATTTGACTTTGAATTAAAAAACTGAACATTGGTATGAAATATAGGTCTCATGCGCAAATTGGCAAGTGCTTTTGGAGTTCCCCAAACTAAAGCACCTTCATAGATGGAGGAAAGTATGGAATCATAATTGGCATAGGTTGCTGCAGGTATTTTTGTACTCATGACGCCACCTGCATTGAATTGATAACCATCAAGCTTCCAATTATTTATTTTTTGAGCGTTTATTCCACCGCTTAACGCTAAACAAAATACAAATACTATTTTTAATTTCATGATCCATTGAAGTTTACATTTGAAATACGCTTCATTTTTCAATCAGGGAAGTTGAAAATAAGAAAATAAAATAAAGAGATGCCGCACTTCCTTTTTGACAGCACGGTTCGTAAAGTTAGATATGAAAAAAACTATTCAACTCTTGTTTGACAGTTGGCGTTGGGATAAATTTTTAGAATCTGTTTCACGCAACTAATCTTGGCATTATTTTTGATTTGCAAGCGCCTGTAAATGTGAAAACTAAAGTGGTTTCACGCAATTTCAAATCTAAACTTAATGCTATGAAAAAATTTTTACTCTTTGTTTTATTGGTTTCAGGTACTGCGCAGGCTCAGTTATATGTTGGCGGGCAAGTTACATTCAATCGCAAACTTGAACGCACTAATTATACGCCCGTAAATCCACAAATTTCAAACGCTGTTGAATTTGGTGTAACCGGAATTTACCGCAAAAACGACCAAACAAAATTCAAGGCCATTGTCTCCTTTTCTGACGACCGTTTTCAGGACGACGCTTCGATCAATGTGCTCAATAACTATGTGGGCTTGTGCGCCATGTATTCAGTCATGAATTTAGAACTCAAATCTGGTATCAAAAACAGCTTGCTTTTTGGAGCCTATACCGAAGGCCTTACTCAGTTAGGAATTGCACAACCTGGAGATGTCAAATTCACAGTCTCAGAGAACATTGGCCCTAATTTCAAATTTGGAATAGCTTCAGAATATACAATTGAGCTTCAACGAAGCCATTGGCTCTCCTCTATTTCACTCCATACAAGAGGTGATCTTTCTCAACTCACCATTTTAAATAAAAACGACGTCATCATCAGAGATGAATTGGTACGCGTTGGCCTGATGCTCAACTTGAACAAACAAGTCAAGAAATTCAATTTGAATTTTTAATTGGGTTTAAGAACTAATATAGAGCCGCCTCCTCCCATTTTTTCATCCGCGTACGTTTAGGTAAAAAAACGATGCGAATGCGACATTACATTTACTTTCTGACTTTATTTATTGGTGTCAATAGCTGGGCTCAATTTGGCTCGATTTCTAGCCAATATTGTATTGGTTCAAATTCAAGTGACATCGCAGTTAAACAAGCTAAGCTGAATAACGGAAATAAAATATTAATCACTCAAAGTAATTCCCCTGCTTCTGGAGATAAAACTGAGAATAGCAGGGGTGATTACGATTTTTGGGTTATTTGTTTGGACCAGAATGATCAGATTGTTTGGGAGAAAACCATTGGTGGTACTAACATTGACCTTCCCTCAGACTTATTAATAAGTTCTGATCAAAACATCTATATCGGAGGAACTACAAAATCGTCTGCTAGTTTTGAGCAAACTAATTCATTATATGGCTCTTGGGATGCTTGGTTAATTAAAATGAATAGCTCAGGAAACATTTTGTGGGATAAAAATTTCGGTGGAACAGCGTTGGACGGATTCTCAGATTTAATTGAATTGCCATCTGGAAACATAATGGCATTTGGTTCATCTGCATCGAGTAATTCAGGAAATAAGACCTCCTCGAGTTATGGCTCGATCGATGTTTGGTGCCTAAAACTCAATTCAAACGGTAATATAATTAACGATTGGAGTATTGGTGGTGCTGACATTGATACTAGACCAATAGTTGTTCAGTCGAGTCCTAATCATCTAAAGCTAGTTTGCGAATCGTTATCGAATATTTCTGGTTTAAAAACAGAAAATTGCTTTGGGTCAACTGATCTTTGGGTCCTTGATTTAGATACAAATTGTTCAGTTTTTCAACAGAAAACAATTGGAGGTTCAGATATCGATGGAGTTTCTGATATTCTTTTAAAAAACAATGGGGACCTACTTATTTTGTCTCAAAGTTGGTCTAATATTTCTGGATTTAAATCCGAAAATTCATATGGCTTGATGGATACTTGGCTTATATTATTAAATAATGATTTAGACATTACATTGCAAAAAACAATTGGTGGCGTTGGTCAAGATTATGGAAGCCGCATTCATGAACTAGCGAACGGAAATATTGTTGTTGCCGCAAATTCTGACTCCCCTCAAAATTCTTATAAAACCGAAGCAAACATTGGACTGATGGACGTTTGGATGTATGCAGTTGATGCAAATTTCAATTTCATTATAGATCAAACATTAGGAACAACTTCAGATGACAATGTGGTTGATTTAATTATGGATCCGAATGCAACAAATATCAGTATTCTTGCTAATTCAAGCGGATCGGCGCAGAATGACAAAACTTGTACAGGAATTGGCGGTTTTGACATCTGGGGCTTTTCACTTTCTTCCACTCTTCAAACAAAAGACATCCCAACCACTTCATCCATAAAGCTCTACCCCAACCCTTCCTCCAACGTCATCACGATTGAAAACAACAACTCCGAGCAATTCCTTTCAAGCGATCTACTTGACTATTCCGGCAAGCACATCAAAAGCTTTGACCCAAATAGCACAACAATAAACCTAAGCGATTTGAATCCCGGCATTTATTTACTCCAAATCTCCTCTCCACAAGGCAACTATTGTGAGAAGATTCGTTTAGAATAATGTAAAACCAGCGCATGCAACACCTCTACCTACTCTCCTTTACGCTACTGACCTTTGTGGGCTTTGCTCAGCGAACGCCGAAAGAAGTTCAGGCTGGAACTTTTAAGCGTTTTGAAATTGGTATTTCTGCCTCCCCTGAAATTTGCTACCGCACTTTACTCAACAATGATGGGAGCCAAAATAGTACCTCCATTATAAATTATAGAAATGAAAATGAAACCGTTAAAATGGGCTACACTGGTGGGATCCATTTGGGCTATAACTTCAATGAGCAATTTTGTTTTCAGACCGGAATACAATATGCCAACAGAGGCTTTTCTACAAAAAAGATTGACATAGCAGGTTCTTTGATGGACCCAGTAGTCCCTGAAAGTTTCAAGTATAACTATAATTACCACTACCTGGAAATTCCAACAAAGGTCAACTTTAGTTTCGTAACAAATCGCATGCGCCTCACTACCAGCGCAGGTGTATCAACTGCTTTTTTGATCAAGCAGAGCCGCACGTATATTGCCAATTTCAAAGACAGTACCACAAGGCAAGATATCACCCCCATTGACGCATACAATCGCTTCAATTTGTTTGCTACCATCAGCGCTGGTCTTGAAATGTACATCAGCCCAATCATGCGCATCAAAGTTGAACCTACCTTCCGTTATGGCCTTCTGAAAATCACTGATACCCCTGTGAGCGGTCATTGGTATAGTGGTGGGCTTAATGTTTCTTATTTGGTAAGGTTTTGAAAAAGCTTCAAAACATTCATTGTTAATTAATTTCAAATTCGTGCAACGAACTCAATGTAGTCGTTTACATTACACATACTTACTACTACGAACTACAAACGCAAACTGGTCAATCTCAGCGCAGAAAATTGGTTAAAATTGATTGATCTTGAACAATTTCAAGACAAACTACTCCTTCTGAAAACTTATGTGGGAATTTCCAATTTGAAGGAGGTAAGTATCTGATTTGATTTCACCTTCGCCTAATTTATTCTTTTACAAGGTGTTGGTGTAAAATATTTCTTATATTGCAATAGGAAATATCCCAATAAAGCCTCTCACCCATGAAAAAACTCCTACTCCTTTCAATAACCATATTGATGCTAAATTTTAGCTATGGTCAAACAAGTGTATACCATCCATTTCCGGATACCAATGCCATTTGGAATGTGACTTATAGTGGGTATCAGGCTACGTGCTCTAAATACAGCTACTTTTTAACCACAGATACAATAGTAAATTCCTTTACCTACAAAAAAATTTATCAGCAAAAAAGCAACTATCCAAATGACCCATGGACAAGCGGGTGTGACTGGTGTTGCCCCAGCCCAGCAATTATTTTCTATGCGGGCGCACTCAGGGAAGACATCGTTGCAAAAAAGGTTTATTATTTACCCGTATTTGCCAGTTCTGACACTTTACTTTATGATTTTAATTTAGCGGTTGGTGACACCGTCCCTTTAGGCTGGAATAATTGGTGTCCTGTCTTGCAGGTGGGGTCAATTGATTCAGTGCTCATTGGAACAAGCTACCGCAAGCGATGGAACATGGCAGATCCAAATATTAATTGCGTCTCCACAACCTCTTCCGTTATTGAAGGCATTGGAAATACGTTTGGGTTACTGGAACATTTTAATTTTTTTGAACAGGGTGGCAATCTCGATTGTTTTTCTCAGAACAATCAAACCTTGTATCCAAGCTATTCTCCAAATACGGCATGTACGCTCGTATCAGGGGTTGAAGAATTACGACAAGTTGGTTTTAGCGTCTCACCTAACCCACTCTCTTCTCAGACGACCATTCAATTTGAAAGAAAACTCAACAATGCTTCGCTATCCTTGTATAATTGCTATGGACAAAAAGTGAAGGAAATAGCTGGTATTAATGACCAAACGATTATCCTCACACGAGACAAGTTAACGAACGGACTGTATTACGCTCAACTCACCCAAGAAAATTACGCAGTCACAATTCAGCTCATCTTTACTGATTAAACGCATCAATAAACTGGGGCAAAAGCCATGTTTAATGAGATAAATAAAAACTACAAAGTTTAAGTCATCGACAAATGTTATTTGGACATTGGCGTTTAATGGTTTAGCTTTGAATATTATGCGTTTTATAGATTTGAATTATGAAAAGCGGACTTATGGCCTAGATTTATTTCGTGCCGTTGCAATTACACTTGTGGTGTTTGGGCACGGCTTATCTATTTCTGGAGATTTATTTCAGTCTTTCCCAACCATTCCAATGATAGACGGAGTAGATTTATTTTTTGTACTTAGTGGTTTTTTAATTGGATCTATTTTAATTAAAACAATTGAAGAAAATAAGCAACTAAATTGGAGAAAACGGCCATCTTGACCACCCCAAAACGGAGTATGTTGACCAGCTATTT